>NZ_JBFBCE010000017.1:0-138462 GCF_040689595.1 Streptosporangium sp. NPDC051023
CTCCCGCACCCGCGGGCTCGGCGCCTCCCGGCGGCCAGCGCCGCGAGGGGGGTGCCGCCCCCCCCCCCGCCCGGGGCATCTCGGGTGAGGAACTCTCACGCGGCGGGACGTTCTCGCCGGGCGGGGCTGCGACCTGGAAGACGGCCCGGTAGCCGGGGTCCCGCCACAGCCTCGTGTGCGTGTCGTAGGCGCGCACTTGGCCGCCGTCCAGCCAGATCACCCGTTCGGCCGCCGCGGCCGTCGCCGCCCTGTGCGCCACGATCAGGCGGGTACGGCCCCCCAACTCGCCCGCCAGTGCGCGGCTGACCTGGCGCTCGGTGACGGTGTCCAGGCTCGAGGTCGCGTCGTCGAGGACGAGTAGACGCCTCCCGTGCGCGAAGGCCCTGGCCAGGCCGATCCGCTGACGCTCCCCGCCGGACATCGGGGCGTCGTCGAGCGGCGTGCCGTACCCCAACGGGAGCCTGCGGACGAAGGCGTCGGCGCACGCCGCGCTGGCCGCGGCGCGCACGGCCGCCTCCGCGGGACCCGTACGGCCGAGGCCGATGGCGTCCTCGATCGTCTCACCGACCAGGACGGGGCGCTCGAAGGCGTAGCCGACGGCCTCGCCCAGAGCCCGAGATGACAGCTCGGGCAGCGGCACGCCGTCCAGGGAGACCTGCCCGGCGTCGGGGTCGATCAGGCGGCCCGCGAGGGCGGCGAGCAGGGACTTGCCCGCGCCCGACCGGCCGACGACGGCGACCGAGGATCCGCCGGGAACGGCCAGGTCGATCCCGCGGAGGGGGCCCGCGGTGACGCCGCGCAGCTCCAGGGTGCCTGGACCGGCGGGCAGCGGCAGGTCGCCGTACGCGACCGCGGGCTCCTCGGTCAGCTCCACGAGGCGGGCCGCGGCGGCGCGTGCCCTGGCCAGGCGGCTGACGTAGCCCAGGGCGGCGCCGAGGCCCGCGCCGAGCACGACGTAGCGGGCGGCGGCGTACAGCTCCCCGGCGGTGAGGTCGCCCGCCGCGAGCCGCAGCCCGCCGACGCCGAGCACGGCCACCTCAAGCAGCGGAACCACGGCACCCGCCTGCACGCCCGCCCGCGCGTTGGCCCGCCACATGTCCATGGCGTGCCGGCGAAGTCGGGGAAGGGCGCTCAGCACCCGTGCCCGCTCCCTGTCCTCGGTGCCCGCGGCCGCGATCGTGCGGACCCCGGCGAGGGCGTCGACCAGGCGTGTGGCGATGTCGCTCTGCGTCCGCTGGTAGTCACCGGCGATCGAGGTGCTCGTACTGAGGAAGGCACGCAGCACGAGCGCGATGAGCGCGAGGCCGGCGAGCAGGGTCAGGGCCAGCCACGGGTCGATGAGGACCAACGCCACGATGCCACCGGCGGTTGGCAGGACCAGCGTCGCCCCGGTGACGATCGACTCTGGGCCGCGCCCGACCTCCTCGGCGTTCACTCCCATCCGGGTGACCAGGTCTCCCTCGGGGAAACGGAGGGTCATCGCGGGCCCGACCCCGAGCACGTGCCGCAGGATCCGCAGGCGGAGCCACTGGGTGGCCCGCGCGCCGCTGCCTCCTGCCGCCCAGACGCCCAGGACGTCGCAGGTCGCGATCAGGATCACGACGGCCGCGCAGGTCACGAGCCAGGCGCGGCTCCCGGCTCCGGCCGCGACGAGGCTGTCGACCGTCCTGCCCAGGATGAGCGGGAGCGCCAGTTCGGACAGCGCGCCCACGACGGAGGTGATCACCAGCATGTACAGCCAGGGACCGCTGTGCCGTACGGCCCGCGCCACCAGCCGATCTGCCGTCCGCACCGTTTCTCCTTCGCAGCCGGGTCCTCGTGGAGAGGCCTTCGAAAAGGGCGATGCCCGGGACGGCTGCCGTCGCCGGCCGTCCCGGGCACCTGTCTCACTAGTGGCAGAGCAGCAGGCTGAGGTTGCTCGGCGTGTGGGACTCGCAGCCGAGGACGGTCAGGGTGCTACCGCCGCCGCCGCCGTGGCCGCCGCCGGGGGTCTCCAGGGTCTGCAGGTCGAGAAGAACCATGGTGTTACTCCACTTCTTGGGAACGAGTAGTGCCGGTGACTTCGTGGAAAAGGGGTGCCGATCAGTGGCAGAGCAGCAGGCTGAGGTTGCTCGGCGTGTGGGACTCGCAGCCGAGGACGGTCAGGGTGCTACCGCCGCCACCGCCACCGCCGCCGCCGGGGGTCTCCAGGGTCTGCAGGTCGAGAAGAACCATGGTGTTACTCCACTTCTGGTGAGCTGGAAGGACTAGTGGCACAGGAGGAGGCTGAGCGCGCTCGGGGTGTGGGACTCGCAGCCGAGGACGGTGAGAGTGCTGCCGCCACCGCCGTGGCCGCCGCCGTTGGGGGCTTCCAGGCTCTGCAGGTCGAGAAGTACCATGTGTTTTTACACCTCCTTCGATGGCTCGTGGGAGTGAAGCCGCTCGGCGGGTTCACGCACAGGCGTTGCCTTGGCCAGGGAGCCTGTGCCGCCGGGCGGTCCGGTGAAGGGGAGGAGCACCGGCCCGTCGTGCAGGGCGGTGCTCATCGCAAAGAGGACTCCGGCCG
This sequence comes from Streptosporangium sp. NPDC051023, assembly GCF_040689595.1. NCBI lineage: Bacteria > Bacillati > Actinomycetota > Actinomycetes > Streptosporangiales > Streptosporangiaceae > Streptosporangium > Streptosporangium sp. NPDC051023. Next base: position 2,546 of record NZ_JBFBCE010000017.1, read on the forward strand.
TGCCGGTCGCGAAGTCCATGGAGAGTCGCAGCAGCTGGTCGCCGGGGAAGGCAAGGCCGCCGCCGTACGGCAGTGCGTGCCAGCCCAGCCCGCGCAGCTGCGCGGCCATGTTGATGTCGATGTCGGCGCCGACGCCCGGGGCTGGGGCGCTCTGTGCCGCCGCCTGTCTCGCGGCGAGGGCCACGATCATGCCGGCCCGTCCCGTGAACAGGCCGGGCTGGACGTAGAAGCCTCCCCGGGTGACGAGCTCGCAGCCGTTCAGCGCGGCCCTGAAACGCTCATCGTCGCGGTGGGCCAGATAACGGGCCAGTGCCAGGCCGATGCCGACGGACCCCTCGTCGAGATAGGGAAGGATGCGCCAGCCCTGGGTGACCTGGAGGGAGCCGTCCTCGCTCACGGTGCACCGGCGCAGGTCCTGTCGGAGCGCCACGGCCGCACTGTCGAGCAGCGAGGCGTCGCCGCTGCGCTCGTAGGCGTGGGTGAGGAGCAGAGCAACTCCTGAGGAGCCGTACATCAGCCCGGCACGGGGGTTGCTCCCCCCGCTGATCTCCGGCACGTCGTCGGGGCCGCCGAGCCTGTCCGCGCAGACGCAGGCGATCCGGTGCGCCAGCTCGGTGAGGCCGGGCTCGCCGGTCGTCTCGCCCAGGTGGAACAGGTTGAGCCCGATGCCGGATAGACCGCCGAACATGCCCGGATCCAGCGCCTCCCACCTCTCCCGCAGGCACCGCTCGACGATGTCGAGCGCGTCCTGGCGATACCCGAGCAGGTCCAGGACGTGGGCCACCCCGTGCAGGCCGTCGTAGAAGCCGAGGCCCGTTCCCGGAGCGGGGTCCAGCGCTCTGCGGCGCAGCCACTCCTCGTGCTCGGGGAAGCGGCCCATCCCCGCCCGTTCCAGGGCATAGAGCACCCCCGCGGCGCCGTGGGCGAAGTTGATGCCCCCGCCGGGGCGGAACTGGGCCACGTCTCCGGGGAAGAGGCGATCCTCGCGCTCGGGGGTCGCGCTCGCCAGGATCGCCCTGGTCATCGCCTCCCTGATCTCCGGCCAGCCGTCGCGTCCAGGCCGGGGAATCAGTGGAGGCGTCACCTGCCGCTCGCCCACGATGGTGCCGACCGCCTCTTCGACCACCTGGGGCGGCACCGGGAAGGTCTCCGTGATCAGCTCGGCCAGTTGCAGGATCTTGGCCCGGTCGAGCGGAAGCATGATGGTCAGCTGCGGGGCGAACAGCCCGAAGCACAGGCACGCCAGGGCGTAGACGTCGATGTCGACGCCGTGCAGGCCGGGCGGCGCCCCGAAGGCTGGATGCCCCAGGGCCGCGCGGCCCCGGTCCGCCGCCAGGGTCGCCACCTCGTAGTCGATCAGGACGAGGCGTTCGTCACCGGTGACGAGGATGTTGTTCGGGTGCAGGTCGCCGAAGACCACGCCGCGTCCGTGCAGGGACTCGACCGCCTGCCTGACCTTCGGGAGCGTTTCGAGCACCCACGAGGTGTACGTGGCGAGTGCCTCGTCGTCGCAGTCCACCCTGGTCAGGGGATACTTCTGGACCAGGATCCGCTGCAGCGGGTTGCCGTCGACGAACTCCTGCACCAGGAAGTGGTGGTCGCCGAGCGTGAAGTAGTCGATCAGGGCGGGCACCGCGTCGAGCCCGGACAGCCGTTCCAGCATGTCGCGCTCATGCGCCAGCCGCGCGACCGCGTCCCGCCCCGCGGCGTCGAGCCCGGCGTGCGGGCGCGCCTCCTTCAGCACGACGCGGGCACCGGTGCGCTGGTCGCGCCCGAGGTAGACGCCCCCGCCGTTCGAGAACTGCAGGACGCTCTCGACCTGGTACGGCAGGCCGTTCGTCGTGACCGCGTTGCGGGCCGTGAGGTGGGGCTCGAGGAACCCCGGCAGCGTCACCCACGAGGGCACGGTGAAGGCGGGCTCCCTGACGTCAGGGACGAGGCGCCCGTCACCGTCCTCGACGGCCAGCACCGGCTCGCCGTTCTCGCCCAGGCAGTGCCGTGGCACGAAGCCTCCGTACCGCACGAACAGCGGGCCCTCGCCGTAGCGCAGGTCGCTCAGGACATAGGGCCCCTTGACGCCCCGCAGCAGCTCGTCAAGTTCCTTCAGAACGAGTTCGAGCTGGCCCTCGTCCACAGGGTAGATCGTCACAAGCTTGCCGCTCGAGCCCCGGGCCGCGGCCTTGGAGTTCAGCATGGTCATCACCGGCAGGCTGCGCAGGAACTTGAACGCGACGCCTCGCGAGACGCAGTAGTCCCAGACGACATCGAGGGCGCGCTCGGCGTCCTCGGCGCACGCCGACACATGGATCTTCCAGCCCTGCGCGGGAGTTTTCCCGCCGGCCGGCGCGTAGTGCATCCAGGTGTCGCTCGCCTGGTGCCTCCAGCCCGCCGGCACCTCCCGAGTGGCCTGGGGGAAATCGGGGTGTTCGCCCCGGCGGCCGTCAAGGGTGTCGTAAAAGATCCGGTCCGCGAGGCAATAAAGCTCATACTGGTCATTCACGGCAATCTCCCTGCTGTCTTCCAGAAGAGAGAATTCCGGATAACCCGAGAAATGACTAGTTACAAACTCCACGAGTCGCGTATGCGAAATTCACAGGTTTAATCGTGAAGTTGTGCGCTACCTGGGCGTTCGCGACATAGGTGAAACTTATTCAGAAAACTTTCCGGGGACTTCGGCGATCAGCTTGAACCAGCCGTCCTCGCCGGTTGTGGTCCGCAGCGTGCCGCCGATCCCGGCGACGCGGTGCCGCAGGTTGTCCAGGCCGTCGCCGCCGGGGCTGGGTCGCTCAAGGCGGGGCGCGCCGTCGTTGGCGACGGTCAGCCGCAGCAGGCCGTCCTGTTCGGTCAGCTCGATCACGCACCTGCCGGGCGTGCTGTGCCGCAGCATGTTCGTGACGCCCTCGCGGACCACGGTTCCCAGGACTGCGCTGACGTTTCTGGGCAGTCCTGCGGACTCGATCCCGGCCGAGCAGTCGACTCCAAAGCTTGTCAGCAGGGCCTCGGCCCGCGTGCTCTCTCCCTGGAGAGACAGGTGTCGGTTGCCCTTGGAAACGTGGCGCACCGCGTGTGCGGCGTGCCGTACGGCCTGGAGTGCCTCGCCTAGCTCGCCGCGCAGCCGGGCGTCGCCCGCCGCGCGCCGGTACGCTAGCTCGCTCTTGATCGACGCCAGCCAGAGCCAGTGCCCGACGAGGTCGTGGACGTCACGCGCGAGCTCCTCCTGGGCCTGTGTGACGGCCCTGTCCCGCTCGGCGCGGAGCCGTCTGATCCGGAGTGCCAGGGCCGCGGTGACGGCCAGCGAGACCAGCAGGATCCCGCCCGCGATCGCCATGACGGCGTACAGCTGGTGCGGCATCAACAACTCTTACGGAGGAGGCGCATACATCGCAATAAAGTCAAAAAACCGTTTAATTGTCAATGAACAAGAACACTACTCGGTGGCGGTCGGCCGCCGAAAGAATGACGTCGGGCCGTTATGTGTTATGGATCCCATAACATTGACTCATGGTCGCCTGAGCCGGAGGGGTCAGGCGGTTTTCCGGATGCCGATTCCCGGTGACGCGACGCTCCGGCTCGCCACGGTGCCGTGGGCCTGTTCGTGGGGTCGCCGGGACGTGCCGGGGCCGTTCGGCTGCCCGGCACGAGGCCGGGGCGCTCAGCGCGGGAGCAGCGGCAGCGGGCTCAGCAGGTAGGCACCGAAGACCAGGGCGGCGCCGGCGACCAGGAGGAAGAGGAAGATCCAGAATCCGGCGGGCAGGAAAGTCAGTCGGGCGAGCTGGTCGGCGTCCGAGTCGGGGGTGTGGCCGTGGCGGCGCTTGCGACGCAGCTCCAGGATTGGCCGGATACCGCCGAACAGCAGGAACCACACGGCCAGGTAGGCCAGGACCGCGTCCATGTCAGGTGCGGAGTACCAGGTGAAGGCGAAGATCGCCCCGCCGGTCGCCAGCAGGCTCACAACGCCGAAGAGGTTGCGGATCAGCAACAGCATGCAGAGGAGCAGCCCGATCATGATCGTGATCAGCACCGTCACGTGACCCGCGGAGGTCAGCCACGCCCCGCCGAGCCCCAGCAGGGAGGGGGCGACGTATCCGGCGGCGGCGGTCAGGATCATCCCCGGCCCTGTCGGTCTGCCCCGGGTGAGAGTGACCCCTGAGGTGTCCGAGTGCAGCCGGATGCCCTGCAACTTGCGCCGGGTGAGCAGCGCCATCAGCGCGTGCCCGCCCTCGTGCGCGATCGTGATCAGGCCCCGCGACAGCTGCCACGAGGTGGACCACGTCACCACGGCCATGGCCGCCAGCGCGGACAGCAGCACGACCCACGCGGGCGGCCCCGCCTGGGCCCTGGTCAGAGCCCCCCAGACCTCGGACAACGATCACTTCTCCTTCACGACGTCGAAGCAAAGCGTCCCACGACATCCGGTGTGCTGGCGATAAAAAATCACGTTCCTCCAGCATGGATGCCTGTCCTTTAGGGCGAGGAGTAGACGCGGAACGGTCCCTCATGTGTCCTCTGAATTTTCTCCGCGGGGCTTGTCGCGGTCGCCGGGCCTGCGATGACCAAGCCGGCATCGCGTGACCGCCCCGTGGCATGGGGCGCATGACTCCCCGCTCGGGGGACTGGACGCTCGACTTCGCGTGCCGTACCCCCGGATGTCTTCCCTCGGTCATCTTGCGCCCCGACCCTGGAGTCCGCGCCCACGCGCGGAGCGTGCGTCGATCGCCGGCTGCTGCTCGATCCGGCTGCCGATTACACTCGGTCATCGAAACACCCATGATCGGGGGAAATCGCGTGAACGACCGGAATCTTGGGCTTATCAGGAGCTTCTACGACGCCTTCGCCCGCCGCGACTCCGAGGCCATGGAACAGTGCTACCACCCCGACGTCACCTTTGGAGATCCCGTCTTCCAGGAGCTGGAGGGCAGGGGCAGGGTCATGGGCATGTGGCGGATGCTGCTGGGCCGCAACGGCGACGTCGGTGTGACGGTCAGGGACGTCACCGCGCGGGACCACGACGGCACGGCGCACTGGACCGTCCGTTACACCTTCGGCGGCACGGGTAGGCCCGTGGTCAACGAGATCGACGCCCTGTTCAGGTTCGAGGACGACCTGATCATCCGGCATCACGACGAATTCGACTTCAGGCGCTGGTCCAGGATGGCGCTGGGCAGGCCGGGTGGCCTGTTGTTCGGCTGGACTCCCATGTTTCGGGCGACGATCCGGGGCGGGGCGATGCAGTCGCTGGATGACTTCATGAGAGCCGGATGAGGAGACAGTCGTGGCTGATCGGCAGATGCGAAGCATATTGAGCCTGGTGCGCGGGCGCTCCGGCGACGTCCACGACTCTCCCGAGCGGTCGATGGACCCCCGCGCGGACGACCAGCCGCTGCCGCCCCGCTCGCATGTCATCGACAACGCGATCTACGTGAACGGGTGCAGGGACGTGACCCCCGAGTCTCTGCCCGAGGCCTTCGAGTTCCTGAAGAAGACGCCGGACAGCATGGCCTGGATCGGCTTCTACCGTCCAGAGGACGCGGTGATCCTCAACGTCGCCGAGGAGTTCGACCTGCACGAACTCGCCGTCGAGGACGCCATCGTCGCCCACCAGCGGCCCAAGGCCGACCGTTACGGCGACACGCTGTTCGTGGTGCTGCGTCCCGCCAGATACATCGACGAGACCGAGGAGGTCGACTTCGGGGAACTGCACGTCTTCGTCGGCCACAACTTCGTGATCACCGTACGGCACAGCGAGGCCCCCGACCTTTCGCAGGCCCGCAGGCGGATGGAGGGCGACCCCGAACTGCTCGCCCAGGGCCCGCAGGCGGTGCTCTACGCCATCCTGGACGCGGTCGTCGACGGCTACGCGCCGGTGGTCGCGGGACTGCAGAACGACATCGACGAGATCGAGGTCCAGGTCTTCGGCAACCAGCCCAGCGTCTCCCGCCGCATCTACGAGCTCTCACGCGAGGTGATCGAGTTCCAGCGGGCCACCCAGCCGCTGCTCGAGATGATCGAGGGGCTCATCGCGGGGGCGGCCAAGTACGGTGTGGACCAGGAGGTGCAGAGGCACCTGCGTGACGTCGCCGACCACGCGATCACCGTGGTCGAGCGGGTCGGTGGCTTCCGCCAGATGCTTCACGACATCCTGGTGGTCAACTCGACCATGGTCGCTCAGGCCCAGAACGAGCACATGACCGACCTCACAGAGGCCAGCAACGCCCAGAACGAGGAGGTCAAGAAGATCTCCGCCTGGGCGGCCATCCTCTTCGCCCCGACACTCGTCGGCACCATCTACGGCATGAACTTCGACGTCATGCCGGAGATCCACTGGTCGTTCGGCTACCCGTTCGCCGTGCTCCTGATGGCCGCCGTCTGTACGACCCTCTACGTGGTCTTCAAACGCCGCGACTGGCTGTAGGACCGGGCGTGTCACCCGGCCCAGAGGCCCCTGCACCGCAGCCCTCACCGGGCGGCGGAGTCCTCAGAGCGTCTGGAAGTAGAGCCGGTAGTCGTCGCCGTCGTGCAACATCGCCACCCGGCCGAGGTCGCTGTTGGACGGGTAGCCCTCTAGGTTCAGCTGCGGGATCGAGTCGTGGGCGTACTGGTACTCGTGCGCGGAGGCGTTCCACGACCCCTGGGAGAACCTGTCGTTCTGCCCGTAGTGGAAGGCGTAGATGCGGTACGTGGTGCCGTCGTGCAGCATCGACCAGCGTGACCAGTCGGTGTCCGGGGGGAAGCCGGTGATCCGCAGGACGGGAATGTAGTCGTCGTACGACCACCGGTAGGTCGAGGTTCCCGGCACGTGGACGAACTGGTAGAGGGTGGTGGGGTCGCCGAGCTTGCGCAGGTAGGCGTGGTAGGCCTCGCCGCTGTGCAGTAGCGAGATGCTGCCGCTGTCGGCGTCGGCAGGCATGTTCGCCAGGGTGAGGACCGGGATCGAGTCGTGGCCGTAGGCGTAGGAGGTGCCGTTCCAGGCGAACTGGTAGAGGGTGTCGCGGCTACCGTCCCTGAAGGCGTAGAGACGGTAGTCGGTGCCGTCGTGGAGCATCGAGCAGCGGCGGAAGGTGGTGTCGGCGGGCGCGCCGGTGATCGGGATGTTGGGTATTGAGTTGTAGCCGTATCGGTAGATGTCGCTGCCGGGCACCCAGGCGCCTTGGTTGACGGAGACCATCGACCCTCCACGCGTGAAACGAAACGACGGACATGACGCATGCTTTGCCACGAGACGGTAAAGCAGCCTCGTGATTTTTTCCGGCCGAATCGTGCTGCGTTTTTATGACAATTTTCTAATATGTCATCGCTGATGGCCCCCGCGGGGGCGAAAGCGGATTGTTTGGACGTCTCGTGAGGAATTTGCCGGATTTGCGAGGAAGGAAAGGCCGGGTGGGTCAATAGTGGGATATGTCGAATATGTGGCGAATTGGCATTGTGGTTGATTCGGTGGCCGCCCCTGGGGTGTTCGGCGGCTCTCGCCGTACCGGAACGCGAAGAAGCCCCGGCGCACGGCCGGGGCCTCCTGTGTCTGTGGTCAGCCGAGCTTGGCCAGGATCAGGTCGAGCTTGCCGTCCATGGAGTCCATGCGTCCCTCCATGGAGTCCATGCGTCCCTCCATGGAGTCCATCCGGCTCTCCATGGAGCTCATCCGGCCGCCCAGTTCGTCTACCTTGCTCTCCAGGCCGTCTACCTTGCTCTCCAGAGCGTCTACCTTGCTCCCCAGGCCGTCTACCTTGCTCTCCAGACCATCTACCTTGCTCTCCAGGCCGTCCACTTTTCCGGTGAGCGCGGCGAGGTCCTCCTTGGTGGCCATCCTGTTCATGATCTCTTCGAGCATCGGGGAGGTGTACGTCATGATCTCCTCCCGGATGATCGCGGGGAGATTGTCGTGGGTCTTCTTGATTTCGGTGAGGTCCGCGTCCGTCCTGAAGGCCCAGGATTCGAGCGTCGCCACTCGCAGGTCGGTGCTCTTCGTCGCCACGGCGGGCATGGTATCTCCTGATCGGGGGGATGGGGGCTCTGTTCACCGGTGAACCGCGTCAAGAGGCCGTAACGGTGTGTCGCCAATTGAACACGAAAAGGGAAGCGGCGGGTGGGGTTTCGCGGGTTCTTGGTCAGGCCAGCAGTTTGCGCGCCGCGTCCTCGATCTCGGTCTCCGACAGCAGCACGTGCCCGGCCGCCTCGCCCAGCGGGACGAAGCTGTCGGCCGAGGTCACCCGGGCGACCCGGCCGGTGAAACCGGCGTCGAGCAGCTCGGCCACGACGCTCTCCGAGACACCGCCCGCGCGGCGGGTCTCGTCGGCGATCAGCACCCTTCCGGTCAGCTCCGCCGCGTGCAGCAGATCCTCGACCGGCAGTGGGGAGAGCCAGCGCAGGTCCAGGACCCGGCAGCCGTAGCCCTCCGCGGTGAGCCTGATCGCGGCGCGCAGGCTCATCCGCACGCCGTTGCCGAACGTCACGATGGTCAGGTCGCGGCCGTCGCCGTAGCCGCGTGCCCTGCCGACCGGGACGTGCGTCTCCGCCCAGCGGGCCGGTGGCACGTACGGCGAGAGCCAGCCGTTGTCGCCGTTGGCGAACAGGTCGCGGGTGTTGTACAGGGCGATCGGCTCGAGGAAGACGCACACGCTGCCGTCCACGCGGGCGGCCGCCATACAGGTGCGCAGCATTGAGGCTGCGTCGTCCGGGCGCGCAGGCGACGCCACGATGAGACCGGGGATGTCGCGGAGCGCGGCGACGGAGTTGTCGTTGTGGAAGTGGCCGCCAAAGCCCTTCTGGTAGGCGTAGGCGGCGACGCGGACGACCATCGGGTTGCGGAACGCCCCCTGGGAGAAGAACGGCAGCGTCGCGGCCTCGCCCCTGATCTGGTCCAGCGCGTTGTGCAGATAGGCGAGGTACTGGATCTCGGGCACAGGCACCAGCCCGGAGACGCCGGAGCCGAGCGCCAGGCCCAGCACGGCCTGCTCGTCGAGGAGGGTGTCGAACACCCGGGCCGCGCCGAAGCGTTTCTGCAGCCCTCGCGTGACACCGTAGACGCCGCCCTTGCGGGCCACGTCCTCTCCGAAGACCAGCACGTCGGGATGGGCGGCCAGCTGGTCGGCCAGGGTCCGGTTGATCGCCTGGGAGAGGGTCAGCGGGCCCTCCCGCTCCGGCAGCCTGCCCGCGAAGGCCTTCTCCCTGGAGTCGGCGGCCACCGCGCAGGCCGCGGCGACGGCCCGCGGGGTCCGGGGGGCGAGCGGCTTCATGACGTCGGCGGCAGAGCCGAGGCGTGGGCGCCGTGAGCTCTCCAGGGCCATCTTGAGCAGGTGCTCTCGCGTCGTCTCGTAGTGCAGCAGCAGCTCCTCCGGCGTGGCCAGGCCCGCCTCGACGAGCAGCCTGGCGGTGGCGACGAGGGGATCGCGTTCCAGGTCGGCGTTGATCTCCCGCTTCGTCCGGTAGGACAGCTCGACGTCCGAGCCCGCGTGACCCATCAGCCGGACGGTGCCGAGATGCAGCAGGGCGGGGGAGCGGCGCAGGCGGACGTGTTCGACGGCCGACCTGGCCACGTCGTGGATCTCGGCGAGGTCGCAGCCGTCGGCCGCGAAGTAGGTCAGCCGGGGATGGCGTGCGGCCTCGACCCAGCCTCTCGGGGTCCGCACGCTGATGCCCAGGCCGTTGTCCTCGCAGACGAACAGGATCGGCAGCGCCAGTCCCTGGTAGGAGACGTAGCCCGCGGTGTTGAGAGCCGACAGCGCGCTCGCGTGGTTGGCCGAGGCGTCTCCGAAGCTGCACACCGTGATCGCGTCGTCGGGCCAGGCCCCCCGCAGGCCGAGCAGGCGGGAACGTTCGATGGCGAAGGCGACGCCGACGGCACGCGGCAGGTGGCTGGCGATCGTTGAGGTCTGCGGGATCACCGCCAGGCCCGCATGGCCGAAGACCTTGTGCCGGCCTCCCGCGATCGGTTCCTCGGCCGCGGCGGTCAGGCCGAGCAGCACGTCGCGCAGGCCCTCCTCCGGCAGCCGCCCCGCCATCGCAGACCTGGCCAGGTAGAAGGCTCCCGAGCGGTAGTGCAGGAGGGCGGGGTCGGTGGCGCGCAGCGCGGCGGCGACCGCCGCGTTGCCCTCGTGCCCTGACGAGCCGATGGTGTAGAAGCCCTCATCCTGCTCGCGTAGCCAGCGCGCGGCGACGTCCAGGAGTCTGCTGCCGAGCTGGAACTCGAACAGCTCGCGGCACCGGGCTCCGGTCAGGCCCGTGCCCTCGCGCACGGGCATGCGGGGGTCACGCGGCGGCCCGGGAGACAGGGCGGCCACCGCCTCGGCGAAATGGGTCTCAACCGCGTCGCGCGCCACAGCCCGATTATGTCCCCATCGGCGTCTCCCGCACCGGACCTTGGTGTCTTTGGGGGCCTGTGGACGGCGGTTCGGGGCGTCGTGGCCGGTGGAACAGCCTTTCCGACGAAGATTCATGACAGCTTGTCAGATCTATCAACCGATGACCTGACTTATACGTCTACTTGAAGTAATGACGTGGCACCCTCAAGCCGCGTACACCCAACGGGAAGGACGGAAGACCCGAATGGTGAAACGCATTCGTGTCGCTGTCGTGGCAGCACTGGGCGTGGCGGCCCTGGTCGCCGGCCCGGCTGTGACGGCATCCGCGGGAACGAGCACGGCAGATCCCGCGGTCACCGACGTATCAGTCAGCCCCAACCCCGTCGAGGTCAAGGGCGCAGAGACGGTGAAGGTCACCTTCACCGCCGAGACCAGCGGGGACGCCTCGGCCGTCACCGGCTGGATCAAGCCCTCGCTCGGCGTGGAGACGGAGTTCAAGCTGGCCAAGTCCGACGACCTCGGCTCGGGCAGGGCCCGGTGGAAGTTCACCAAGGACGTCAACCGCCAGTTCGCCCCGGGCGCCTGGACCTTCAGGGCGGTGACGGCCAACACCGCGCCCAGGTCCACCGGATTCACCGTCAAGCAGGTCTTCGAGACCGACTTCGACGACATCGCGGCCACCCCGTCGTCCGTGGACGAAGGAGACCGGATCACCCTCACCGGCGTGCTCAGGCAGAACGGGACCAACGGCTGGGCCCCGCTGCCCAACGCCAGGGTCTACCTGGCCTTCAGACCGCTCGGCGGTTCCTACGACCGGCTCCCCGGCAGTGTCGAGACCAACGGTCAGGGCAGGTTCTGGATCAGGGCCAAGGCGCTCAAGACCGGTCACTGGCGGGCCGAGTACGACGGCTCCCCAACCACCCTGGGCGCCAGGAGCGAGACCGACCGCGTCGATGTCAAGGGTGCGGTCCGGCACAGCCGGATCGTCGACTTCGGCGCCAGGCCCGACCCGGTCGACCAGGGCGACCGGATCAGCGTCCGCGGTCTCCTGCAGGCCGACACCGGGAACGGCTGGCAGCCCTACCGGGGCCGTAAGGTCTTCGTCCTGTTCCGCGCCGACGACGGATCCAGGTGGAACGACGCCGCCACCGCCTGGACCGACGAGCACGGCCGCTTCGGCGTCGAGGTGGCCGCCGCGCGTTCCGGCGACTGGCGTGCGGAGTTCGACGGGGCCGACGGCGTCGACGGCTCCAGCAGCGTCGCCGACCACGTGACCGTCCGCGAGCCGGCCCCCGAGCCCGAGCGCGCGGGCAGCCGGATCGCCAGGTTCAACGCCTCGCCCGAGCCCGGCCGCTACGGCCGGTACCTGAGGTTCACCGGCGCGCTCCAGGTCCGTGACGACGACGGATGGGAGGGGTACGGCGCCAAGGTCGGGCTGTACTTCAAGCCCAGAGGGGCGCACAAGTGGCAGTACGTGAAGACCGCCTGGGCCGCGGACAACGGCCGTATCCTCACCAAGGCCAAGGCCTACGGCTCGGGATACTGGAGGATCGTCTTCAAGGGCGACGACGACTTCTATGGCAGCGTCAGCGCCGGCGACTACGTCAGGGTCGTCAGGCGCTGACGCGCGAGCGGTGACGAGAACGAGGTCCGCTCCGGCGTGAACGGACCTGACGGACGGCCCGGGTGCCCGGCACCCGGGCCGTTCCCGTCCGCCGTCCTTGTCCCTGTCCCCGGCATTCCCCGACGTTTCCGTGTCCGAAAGTTAACGATCCTTAACTTCTGGGTGCGATGATCCTTAACTTTGAAGTGCGGCGAGTGCTGTGCGGGCCATGCCCAGTAGCAATTGCGCCATCGTCTCCCTCGGCAGCTCGCCCGCGCTGTGCGGGGTCGAGTTGAGCAGGCCGAAGACGGCGTGTGTCGCGGCGCGCAGGCGGGACGGGGGGCACGAGGGGTGCAGCTCGCTCAGCACCGTGACCCACTCCTCCACGTAGAGGCGCTGGAGCCTGCGGATCTGGCGGCGCGCGGGTTCCGGGACGTTGCCCAGCTCGCGGTCGTGCACGGTGATCAGCGACGGGTGGCTGAGGGCGAACTCGATCTGGCCGGTGAGCAGGGCGTCCAGGGCCAGCTCTGGATCGGGGGCCTCGGTCACCCGGCTCGCCCCCGAGGCGTGCAGGCGCTCGCTGACATCCAGCAGCATCTCGGCGAGCAGGGCCTCCTTGCCGCTGAAGTGCCGGTAGAGGGCGGGGCCGGAGACCCCCACCGCGCCGCCGATGTCCTCGATGGAGACGCCGTGGAAGCCCCGCGCCGCGAACAGCTCGGCCGCGGCGTCCAGGATCTCAACGCGCCGCGTCCCGCGATTGCGGGTAGGGGTTCTGGCAGTCGTCACATCTCGCATGGTAGACGCTGACGTTAATGATGACTAACATCGGCAGTGACGTTAGCGACCGTTAACCAACGGTGACGGAGTTCGGACGAGGATCGGGCAAGGGGGCTCGCATGAGTGGCTGGCCGGTGCTGCGAAGCGCCTGCGATCCTGGCGGTGAGGGTTTCAAGGGCAACGCGGAGACCAACGAGCGGCTCGTCGCCGACCTCGGAGAGCGGGTCGCCGCCGCCGGGCTCGGCGGCCCGGAGAGGTCGCGCGCCAGGCACGTCGCCCGCGGCAAGCTGCTGCCCCGCGACCGCGTCGACACCCTGCTCGACCCGGGCTCGCGCTTCCTGGAGCTCTCCCAGCTCGCCGCGACCGGGATGTACGGCGACGAGGCGCCCGCGGCCGGGATCATCACCGGAGTCGGCCGGGTCTCGGGGCGCGAGTGCGTGGTCGTCGCCAACGACGCGACGGTCAAGGGCGGCACCTACTACCCGATCACCGTCAAGAAACATCTGCGGGCCCAGGAGGTCGCCCTCCACAACAACCTGCCCTGCCTGTACCTCGTCGACTCGGGCGGCGCGTTCCTGCCCAGGCAGGACGAGGTCTTCCCGGACCGCGAGCACTTCGGCCGCATCTTCTACAACCAGGCGACCATGTCGGCGCGTGGCATCCCGCAGATCGCCGCAGTCCTCGGCTCCTGTACGGCGGGCGGCGCCTACGTCCCCGCGATGAGCGACGAGGCGGTGATCGTCCGCAACCAGGGCACGATCTTCCTGGGCGGCCCGCCCCTGGTCAAGGCCGCGACGGGAGAGGAGGTCACCGTGGAGGAGCTGGGCGGCGGCGACCTGCACGCCAGGGTCAGCGGTGTCACCGACCACCTGGCCGAGGACGACTCCCACGCCCTGCGGATCGTCCGCGACATCGTGGCCACCCTCGCGCCGAGGAACCCGTCCCCCTGGGACCGCGTCCCCGCGGAGAAGCCCGCGCACGACCCCCGTGACCTGTACGGCATCGTCCCCGCCGACACCCGCACGCCGTACGACGTGCGGGAGATCATCGCCCGCGTCGTGGACGGCAGCCGCTTCCTGGAGTTCAAGGCCGAGTACGGCACCACACTCGTCACCGGCTTCGCCCACATCCACGGCCACCCCGTCGGGGTCGTCGCGAACAACGGCATCCTGTTCGCCGAGTCCGCGCTCAAGGGCGCGCACTTCATCGAGCTGTGCGACCGCAGGGGCATCCCCCTGCTCTTCCTGCAGAACATCAGCGGCTTCATGGTCGGCAAGGCCTACGAGGCGGGCGGCATCGCCAAGCACGGAGCGAAGATGGTCACCGCCGTCGCCTGTGCCAGGGTGCCGAAGTTCACCGTGGTCGTCGGCGGCTCGTTCGGCGCGGGCAACTACGCGATGGCCGGTCGTGCCTACTCGCCGCGCTTCCTGTGGATGTGGCCGAACGCCCGCATCTCGGTGATGGGCGGAGAGCAGGCCGCGAACGTGCTCTCCACGGTCGGCGACGCGGACCCCGACGCCATCCGCAGGCAGTACGAGGACCAGGGCAACCCCTACTACTCGACCGCCCGCCTCTGGGACGACGGCGTCATCGACCCCCTCGACACCCGCACCGTCCTCGGCTTGGCCCTGTCCGCCGCGGCCAACGCCCCCCTCGACCCCGTCGGCTACGGCGTCTTCCGGATGTGATCACCCCATGACACCTGTGACCCCGGCACCCGCCCCGCGCGGCATGTTCGGCACCGTCCTCGTCGCGAACCGGGGCGAGATCGCCCTGCGCGTCATCCACACGCTTCGCAGACTCGGCATCCGCTCCGTCGCGGTGTACAGCGACGCGGACGCGGGCGCGCGCCACGTCCGCGAGGCCGACGTCGCGGTACGGCTCGGCGGCGGCTACCTCGACATCGACCTCATTCTGGCCGCCGCGGAAGCGACCGGCGCCCAGGCCGTGCACCCCGGGTACGGCTTCCTGGCGGAGAACCCCGCCTTCGCCCGGCGGTGCGCCGAGGCCGGGCTGGTGTTCGTCGGCCCGCCGCCCGAGGCCATCGAGGCCATGGGCGACAAGATCCGTGCGAAGGCCACCGTCTCCGCCGCGGGCGTGCCCGTCGTCCCCGGCGGTGCGGAACCCGCGGACGACCTCGCCGAGGCCGCGAGGCGAGTCGGCTTCCCCGCGCTGATCAAGCCCTCCGCGGGCGGCGGCGGCAAGGGCATGGTGCTGGTGCGCTCCGCCGCGGAGCTGCCCGAGGCACTGGAGTCCGCCCGCCGTACCGCCGCCGCCGCGTTCGGCGACGCGACCCTGCTGATCGAGCGGTTCGTCGAGGGGCCCAGGCACATCGAGATCCAGGTGATGGCCGACACCCACGGCAACGTCATCCACCTGGGTGAGCGCGAGTGCAGCCTCCAGCGCCGCCACCAGAAGATCGTCGAGGAGGCCCCCTCCCCGCTGCTCGACGCGCAGGCCAGGGCGAGCATGGGCGCGGCCGCCGTCGAGGCCGCCAGGTCCGTCGGCTACACCGGCGCGGGGACGGTCGAGTTCATCGTGCAGGGCACGACCGGCGACTACTACTTCATGGAGATGAACACCAGGCTCCAGGTCGAGCACCCCGTCACCGAGCTGGTCACCGGCCTCGATCTGGTCGAGCTCCAGCTCAGAGTCGCCGCGGGTGAGCCCCTGCCGCTCACCCAGGACGAGGTACGGCTGCGCGGCCACGCCGTCGAGGCCCGCGTCTACGCCGAGGACCCCTCCCGAGGCTTCCTGCCGACCGGGGGCAGGGTGCTGGCGCTGCGCGAACCCGCCGACGTCCGGGTCGACTCCAGCCTGGCGGAGGGCGGGGTCGTCGGCAGCGACTACGACCCGATGCTGTCGAAGGTCGTCGCCTGGGGACCCGACAGGGCGAGCGCGCTGCGCAGGCTCGACGGGGCGCTCGCCGCCACGACCGTGCTGGGCGTGCCGACCAACATCGCCTTCCTGCGCGCGCTGGTCACCCACCCCGAGGTGGTCGCGGGAGACCTCGACACCGGCCTGGTCGAACGCCATCTGGACACCCTGGTCCCGCACGGAGGCGTCCCGGAGGACGTCCTGGCCGCGGCGGCGCTGCTGCTGCACCACGACCGGGTGCCCGCCGTACCGGCGGCGGCGGACCCGTGGGACGTGCCGGACGGCTGGCGTCTGGGCGAGGCCGCCTGGACCACCTGGCGTCTGGAGAGCCGCGACGGGGTCGCCGAGACCGGCGTGCGTGGGCTGCCCGCCGCGGGAGCCGAGGTCCGCCTGCCCGGCGGAGGGATCGCGCGGGCGAGACTGGAGCTGGACGGCGCCGACCTGCTGGTCACTCTGGACGGGGTCCGCAGACGCTACGCCTTCGCCAGGGACGGTCACGGCGGCCATGGCGACCACGGCGACACGGTCTGGCTCGGCCGCGACGGGGAGGCCTGGTCACTGACCCGCCACCACCTGGGCGACCCGGGCGACAGGGCGGGCGCGGGCGGCACCGGCGACGGTGTGGTCCGCAGCCCGATGCCGGGCACCGTCCTGCTGGTCAAGGTCGCCGCGGGGGAGCAGGTAGCGGAGGGCCAGCCGCTTCTCGTCGTCGAGGCCATGAAGATGGAGCACACCGTGACCGCGCCGGTCGCCGGAGTGGTCGCGGAGCTGCCGGTCAGAGCGGGCCAGGCGGTCGACATGGACGCCGTGCTCGCGGTCGTGCGGCGGGAGGAGGAGTCGTGATGCGGGAGCCGTACCGGGTCGTGGCGGCGGGGCTGCCGGAGCGGGTCACGGTCTACGAGGTCGGCCCGCGAGACGGGCTGCAGAACGAGTCGGTCGTGGTCCCCGTCGAGGTCAAGGCGGAGTTCATCGCCAGGCTCGCCGCCGCCGGGCACCGCGTGATCGAGGCGACCAGCTTCGTGCACCCCAAGTGGGTGCCCCAGCTCGCCGACGCCTCCGAGCTGCTGGCTGGGATGGAACGGGTTCCCGGCGTGCGTTACCCGGTGCTCGTGCCCAACGAGCGTGGCCTGGACCGGGCGCTGGAGCACGGCGTCCAGGAGATCGCGATCTTCGCCAGCGCTACCGAGACGTTCGCGGGCAAGAACCTGAACCGGACGCTGGAGTCGCAGTTCGAGATGTTCGAGCCGGTAGTCGCCAGGGCACTGGACCACGGCCTGCGCGTCAGGGCGTACGTGTCGATGTGCTTCGGCGACCCCTGGGAGGGGCCGACGCCCGTCGAGCAGGTGGTCGCCGTCGGGCGCAGGCTCCTCGACCTGGGCTGCTACGAGCTGTCGCTCGGCGACACCATCGGCGTCGGCACTCCGGGGCACGTGGCCGCTCTCATCGGGGCCTTCGGCGGGCCCGAGCAGCTCGCCGTGCACTTCCACGACACCTACGGCCAGGCCCTGGCCAACACCCTCGCCGCCCTCCGCGAGGGAGTGACCGTGGTCGACGCCTCGACCGGCGGCATCGGGGGCTGCCCGTACGCCGAGAGCGCCACCGGCAACCTCGCGACCGAGGACCTGGTGTGGATGCTGCACGGGCTCGGCGTCGAGACCGGGCTCGACCTGCCGTCGCTGGTGGAGACGAGCACCTGGCTGGCGGGCGAGCTCGGCCGCCCCAGCCCCTCCCGGGTCGTACAAGCCCTGGGACCCGCCCCGGCCACCGACACGAACGTCAAGGAGTGACGATGCCCAAGCTCGATGAGGAATACGAAGACCTCCGCAAGACCGTCGAGGCGTTCGCCCGCGACGTGGTGGCCCCGGTGATCGGGGACCTCTACGAGCGCGAGGAGTTTCCCTACGACATCGTGCGGCAGATGGGCGCGATGGGCCTGTTCGGGCTGCCGATCCCGGAGGAGTACGGCGGCATGGGCGGGGACTACTTCGCGCTCTGCCTGACCCTGGAGGAACTGGCGAGGGTCGACTCCAGCGTGTCCATCACCCTGGAGGCCGCGGTCTCGCTGGGCGCCATGCCGATCCACCGGTTCGGTACGGCCGAGCAGCGCGCGCAGTGGCTTCCCCGCCTCGCGTCCGGCGAGATGCTGGGCGCGTTCGGCCTGACCGAGCCGGGCGGCGGCACCGACGTGCCGGGCGGCATGCGGACCACGGCCGTGCTCGACGGCGACGAGTGGGTGATCAACGGCTCGAAGGCGTTCATCACCAACTCCGGCACCGACATCACCGGTGTCGTCGGCGTCGCCGCCATCACGGGCGAGCGCGAGGGCGGTAGGAAAGAAATCTCGACGATCCTGGTTCCCGCGGGAACGCCCGGCTTCACCGTCTCGAAGAAGTACTCCAAGGTCGGCTGGAACTGCTCCGACACCCGGGAGCTCTCCTTCACCGACTGCCGGGTCCCGGCGGCCAACCTCCTGGGTGAGCGCGGCCGGGGTTACGCGCAGTTCCTGCAGACCCTCGACGAGGGCCGCATCGCGATCGCCGCGCTCTCGACCGGTCTGGCCCAGGGCTGCGTGGACGAGTGCCTGCGCTACGTCCGCGAGCGCCAGGCGTTCGGCCACCCGATTGGCCATTACCAGGCCATCCAATTCAAGATCGCCGACATGGAGATCCGCACCCACACCGCCCGCCTGGCCTACTACCACGCCGCGGACAAGATGCTGGCGGGCGAGCCGTTCAAGAAGGAGGCGGCCATCGCCAAGCTCGTCGCCAGCGACGCGGCCATGGACAACGCCCGCGACGCCACCCAGATCTTCGGCGGCTACGGGTTCATGAACGAGTACCCCGTCGGCCGCTTCTACCGCGACGCCAAGATCCTGGAGATCGGCGAGGGCACCAGCGAGGTGCAGCGCATGCTCATCGCCCGCGAGCTGGGCCTGTCCGGCCTCTGAGGCACGTTCACGACAGGCGGCGGGCGGCCGTATCCGGACCGCTCGCCGCAAGGTCCGCCTCGGGCCGGCCCCGTTCCCACCTCCCAGCGCGGGGCATCCGCGATCTGAGAGCGGATGATCAGGCGGAGGCGGGGCGGCCCTTCTTCGTTTTCTTCCCGCCGGCCTTCCTGCCGTCTGCCCTCGCGGTGTCCGCCTTCCCGCCGGGTGCACCCTCGGGGGCCGCGGCCATCGCCGCCGTGGCCTTCGACATGATCCGCGTCATGGTCTCCAGCTCCTCCGGGGTCAGCTGGTCGATGAGGAACGCGCGGACGACGGCCACGTGGCCGGGCGCGGTCTTCTCAAGGCAGCGTGTGCCCTCGTCGGTGAGCACCGCCAGCACCCCCCGCTCGTCGGAGGGGCAGTCCGCCCGCTCGACGAGCCCTCGCTTCTCCAGCTGGCCGACCTGGTAGGTGAGCCCGCTCTTGGAGACGACCACCTTGCGCGCGAGGTCGGTCATCCGCAGCTGCCCGCCGGGGGAGGCGGAGAGCTTCGCGAGGATCTCGTAGTGGGCGTGGGTGAGCCCGGAGTCGGCTTTCAACTGCTCCTCGACACGGCGCTCCAGCAGGTGCGTCGCTCTGAGATAGGCCATCCAGGCGCCCAGTTCGCTCTCGGTCAACCATCTCGTATCAGCCACTTTTCCAGTGTATGTCTTGTTTGAATTTGAACCACCAACTATGGTGTGGTTCAAATTCGAACAAAAATGAGGAGCCCTCATGCTTTTGCTTGAGCGCATTAGGCCTATCGCCCTGCTACTGGCACGGATCGGCATCGGCGCGATCTTCCTCGTCCATGGCTGGCAGAAGTTCACGACGATGGGGATCGCCGGGACGACCGGGTTCTTCCAGCAGCTCGGCATCCCGCTGCCCGGCGTGGCGGCACCGGTCGTGGCCGTGGTCGAGGTCGTCGGCGGCATCGCCCTCATCCTGGGCGCCGCTCTGCCGATCGCCGGTGTCCTGCTCATCCTGGACATGCTCGGCGCGATCGTCTTCCTTCACTCGGCCAACGGGTTCGCGGTGGAGAAGGGTGGCTACGAGTTCGCCCTCTCCCTCATCGCGGGTCTCCTGGCCGTCGCCTTCAGCGGCGGCGGGCTGCTCGCCCTCGACGGCATCTGGCAGCGGAGGCAAGCCGAGACTGTCGCGGCGTAGCACGAGGGAGACGTGATGCCGGTTCACGTCTCCACGCCGGGTCGCCCTCGAGAAGGGGGTGGGAGCGACCCGGTCGCCGGTCACTCCGAGCCGAACCCAGGTGTCACCTCCCGTTCGATGGATCACGGGACCCGGACGGGCGACAATCGGCTCAACGACGGGAACGGAGTCTGCGGAACTGGGGGCCGGTGTGGGGTGGCTGCGGCGGATCACCGGTGATCTCAAGGCCCGGCAGAACATCGACGCCTACGCCCTGACCGCCGCCATCTTCTTCTTCGCCCTGCTGTCAATCTTCAGTGACGAGCTGGGCGCCAACCTCAGATGGGCCGCGCTCCTGTCAGGGGTGGGGCTGCTGATCTACCGCACGCTGTCGGAGGAGACCTCGGCACTGTCCCCGGGGATCCTGCACGACCGGTCGATCTACGACGCAGTCCCGATGTCGTCGCTGCTGGCCAACGTGCGCGATGTCCGGGTGTTCGCCCCCTCCGCGGTCAACCTGTTGTCGGCGCAGACCTGCGAGATCCTGCGCAACAGCGTCCTCGCGCGCAAGGACGGCAGCGTCAGGATCGTCATCCTCGACTTCCGCGAGGAGGCGGCAGTCCGGCAGGCGTCGAAACAGCTCGACGAGTCGCTCGAGTTTCCCGTCCAGCGGCTCCGCGCCGCGCTCGACAGCACGATGGAACGGCTCCGGCTCATGAGCCGCTGGAAGACCACGGGCACCTTCGACTACCGCCTGCTCTCCTACAGCCCGGGATTCAGCCTCGTGCTCCTCGACCCGGAGTCCCCGAAGGGCCGGGTGATCGTGGAGATTCACGGCTTCCATAACCCGTCGACCTCCTCTCGCATGCATCTGGAGCTGACGCGCGGGCGTGACGAGCGCTGGTACAGGTACTGGGTGGAGCAGTTCGACCACATCTGGGAGGCGGCGGTGGACGCCGGACCGGCTTCCGGGAGAGCCGCCGAGTCGGCCTCCGCCGACGTGGTGGAGGCCCGGGACTGATCGTCCCCGGGGAGAGCCGGTTCTCCCGCCCCGGCGTCACCGCCCGCTCTCGGCGCCACGCGCACGGATGTGTCCGGCGGTTCTCGCCGCGACGGCGGCGAAAGTCGCCCGTGGCATTCGTATCAGGCGACCACGCCTGCTGAAATCAGCCATTTTGTGCACGGGTGGTATTCGCTGGCCAAATCCGATGGCGGTGAATCCTTCGGCGCCGACTTCCCGCACGGGGTGCCCGATGTTCCGTGGCGATGTTATGCGACCCTCGGAAGAGGGTTACGGGGCGGGAGGGAGGCGGAGGGCGCGCCGATCCGGCCGTTCCCCCGGGTGGGCCGTGTGTTCGCACCTTGGAAGCTTGACTATTGAGGGAAAGTCGTGCGAGATAGAAAATGGCGCAAAGAGAGGTGTGCCTCATTTGCCAGAGAAGCCCTCATCGGAAATCCAGCCGACCGGAAACATGTTTCCGGCGACGCTCGACGTGGCCGCTTTGCTGGCTTCGGGATGGCGGCCTTTGGCTTTCCGGCAGTTCATCCTGAAGATCCACAGCAGGTGTGACCTCGCGTGCAGGCATTGCTACGTCTACGAGATGGCGGACCAGTCCTGGAAGGCCCAGCCGCGCCGTATGTCACATGCGGTGGTCGACCGTACGGCGAAGCGGATAGCGGAACACGCGCTTACGCACGAGCTGCCGGAGGTCGAGGTGATCCTCCACGGAGGGGAACCGCTTCTGGCGGGTCCGGAGCTCATCTCCCATGCGGTGCGCGTGATCAGGAGCGCCGCCGCCGACGTGGGGACCAGGGTCCGTGTCGGGGTGCAGACGAACGGGCTGCGCCTGAACGACGACTACCTGCGTCTTTTCGACAGCCTGGAGATCCGGGTCGGGGTGAGTCTGGACGGCGACGCCCAGGCCCACGACCGGCACCGGCGCCATGCCGACGGCAGGGGCAGCCACGCGGCCGTCACCGCCTCGCTGCGCAGGCTGGCCAGCGGCCCCTTCCACCACCTGTTCAGCGGTCTGCTGTGCACGATCGACGTCCGAAACGATCCGCTGACGACCTACGAGGCGCTCCTGGAGTTCGATCCGCCCGCCGTCGACTTCTTGCTGCCGCACGGTAACTGGGCCGCGCCGCCGCCTCTCCGGGAGCCGGGCTCGGCCGCCACGCCGTACGCCGACTGGCTGATCCCGATCTTCGACCGCTGGTACGGCCTGGCTGCGGGCGAGACGGAGGTCCGCCTGTTCCGTGAGATCGTGCGCCTGCTGACGGGGGGCGCCTCGCGCAGCGAGACGGTGGGACTCTCGCCCGTCCGGATGGTCGTCGTCGAGACAGACGGCAGCGTCGAGCAGTCCGACATCCTGAAGTCCAGCTACCACGGGGCGGCCGCGACCAGGCTGCACGTCCTGCGCGACTCGTTCGACACCGCGCTCCTCCACCCCGCCGTGGCCGCCAGGCAGATCGGCGAACTCGCGCTGGCCTCCGTGTGCCAGGCCTGTGACCTGCGCACCGTCTGTGGAGGTGGGCAGTACGCGCATCGGTACAGCACGACGGGTGGGTTTCTCGGGCCCTCGGTCTACTGCCCGGATCTCTACCACCTCATCACACACGTCCGCACGAGATTCGCGCGCGATGTCGCTCGGCTGAAGGGAAAGCGATGAAGCTGGTTCCCCGTGCGATGTCCCAGGAGACCTTTTTCGGAGTGGCCGCCGGGGGAGGGGGCGCCGGAGCCGTGGGCGAGCTGCGCGCGGCGCAGGCACTCAAGAACAGGCTGCTGGTCCGCGGTGTCGTCGTGGAGGCACGGCTGACCGGTCACGCTCATGCCGATCTCGCGGAGCGCGCGTATGGGCTCCTGGCGGAAATGGAGCGTCATGCGGCCGATGAGGTTCAGCGGGTGCTGGTGTATCCGGCGGTGGGCGCGTGGGCGTGGCGGGCCTACCGGTCGCTGATGGGGCACGCGGCGAAGGCCATCAGGGGAGACGCCGGGGACGCCGTGAGAGGCACCGCGGGAGGAACGGCCGGGCACATGGCCGAGGGCGTGGGCAGGGGGGGTGGGAAGGGCGGCGGGAAGGACACGGCCGTCGAGGATCCAGGCAGGCTGGGAGCGTTGGCCCTGGCGGTCGCGATCAGGTCCGGTGTCGCCTGTGCCGTCCAACTGCCCGTCAGCGACGGCACAATCATGCTGCCGTCCCTGGGGCGCGTGACCCTGCCCGATGTGCGGGGAGTGGTCGACGTCGGCGTGCGGCCGGACGGGGACGGAGCCAGGCTCGACGTCGCCGGGACGAGGCTCCGCGTCTCCGCCTCCGACGAGGTGGACGGCGACGGCTGGGAGCCTCTCCACCGGCTGCCCGCACCTGCGGGAGAGGGGCTGGTCATCGACGATCTCGACCCATACCGCTGGCCCGCCGCGCACGCCAGCCCGGTCTATGAGGGCGTGGAGCCGCGTCTGACCGACGAACAACGCCGCGTATGGCGCGTGTGCATGCGAGACGCCTGGCAGGTGCTGGGCGCGCATCATCGCACGGTCGCAGAGGAGGTGATCTCCGGCATACGGGTGTTCACCCCGATCACCGCCCCGGCCCGGGGTGAGAACAGCGCGTCCTCCCGGGAGACCTTCGGGGCCGTGGCGCTTTCTGAGCCTCGCAACGGCCTGCGGCTTGCCGCGACCCTGGCCCACGAGATGCAACACGCCAAGCTCACCGCGCTGATCGATCAGGTCGAGCTGACCCTGCCGGAGGCCGGCGGTCGCCACTACGCGCCGTGGAGGGATGACCCCCGTCCTGTCTACGGACTGCTGCAGGGCTCCTACGCCTATCTGGGCGTGGCCCGGTTCTGGGGACGCCAGCGCAGGGTCGAGCGCGGGGAGCCCGCGTTCCGCGCCGAGGTGGAGTTCGCCCGCTGGAGGGAGGGGGCCTACCTGGTCAGCGAGACGCTCATGAACAGCGGAGGGCTGAACGAACGCGGCGAGCGGTTCGTCCGGGAGATGCGGCGCACCCTCGAACGCCTGCTGTCGGAGCCGGTCGGCCGTGCCGCGGCGGCCCAGGCCAGGCTTGAGGCCGACCAGCACCTGGAGGCGTGGGTCAGGCGCAACCCCTGACCGGCGCACGCCCCTGGCCTCACCGGTTCTCCGCCCGGCCCCGCCTCACCTCTCATCCAGCCCCGGTCGCGGGTCAGATCGGCGGCGGGTCGAAGTCGCAATCGATGCGCCTGCCCTGGTGGGCGAGGAAGGCATCGGGGTGGGCGAACTCCAGGGGGCGTTCGTAACGGCGCATGGTGTCCGCACGCAGCAGCTCGGCCTCCTTCTCCGCCCCCGCCGCTCTCAGGTCGATGATGAGGTTGGACGCGCAGGAAAGCGTCAGGAAGTGGCTCTGCCCGAAGATCCTTCGCAGCCTGCCGAGGGTGTCCTCGCCCAGTTCGCGGGCGCGGGCGTTCTCGCCGGTGACCGCCAGGTCCGTCTGGAGGTTGATGGAGCAGGCCAGGGTGTAGTGGTGATTCCGGCTGATCCTGGTGGCCAGACCTCTCAGGACCTCTTCGTTCAGGCCCCTCGCCGTCCCGGGATCGCCCATGAGTCTGTGCAGGACCGCGAGGTTTCCCCGGCAGGCATGGCTGTACGGATGGTCGGGGCCGAACACCTTGGGATAGCGGGGCACGGTTTTCTCGGTTATGGCGAACGCCTCGTCGATCTCTCCGCCCGTTCGCAGGGCGTTGGAGAGGTTGACGGCGGCGGCCATCGTGTCGGGGTGCTCGTCTCCGAAAAGCCGCTGAAGCCGGGTGTGCGTCTCGCGCGCGAGGCTGATCGCCTCGTCGACCTCCCCCGACCTGCGCTTGGCGATGGACAGGTCCTTGGCCGTCAGCAGCGTGATGTGGTGGTCGAGCGTCAGCTCCTGCAGGCCGTAGGCATAGGCCTCCTCGCCCAGGTCGCAGGCCTCGCTGTAGTCGCCGCAGAGCCGGACGGTCCTGGCGAGGCTGTTCCAGGATGTCAGCACCGCGGCGCCGCCGATGCCGACCGCGTCACTCTGCTCTAGGTAGGTCTCCTTGTGGAGTCTCCGCGCCGTCATGTAGTCACTGGTGAGGGCGTAGTCGTGAGCCAGGTTGTTCTTGACGCGCAGGGTGGAGGCGTCGGTGAGGCCGAAGATCCGCTCGTGGGCCTCCATGGACTGGTCGTCCAGCTTGCGGGCGGCGAGGAAGTCGCCACGGGCGCGCAGGTCGGCTCCGTAGCCGTTGGTCGTCTGCAGAGTCTCGGCGTGGTCGGGACCGAACACCTCGTGCATCTCGTCGAGGGTTCGTTTGTCGACGTCGTACGCCTCGCCGTACTGACCGAGCGCGCGCAGGACGTTGCCCAGGTGTTTCGAGGCGACCAGCACGTCCGGATGGCGCGCCCCGCCGATCTTCGCCCACTTGTCGATGAAGTCCTTCAGGAAGGTGCGGGCCGACTGGTAGTTCCCCGCCACGTACAGGTAACGGACGATGTCGAGCGCGAACTTGCGAACCCCGGGGTCTGAGGAACTACCCAGGTCCGAGGGCCTGACATGGGCCACCAACTCCTCGAACTCACGCCACTTTCCCGGGGAGTCGGGATCGGTGGGGGCGCCGCCCGCCAGCAGCACGTGAACCTCGTGGCGCACCTCCAGCTGGTCGGCCTCCGGTAGGTCGTCGCGTAGCAGCGCCTGGACCAGGCGATGCACCTGGATCGTGCGGGTGGTCGGATCGATCCTGGCCAGCGCGAAGCGCCTGAGCTCGCTCAGGACCTTGGCCAGCAGGATGGGGTCGGACAGGATCGCACTCAGCCGGGGGACGAAGGCCTTGTTGCCCCTGCGGAAGACGTCACGCGGGATGGGCTCGGGGCCGAAGAACGCGCAGCACTGCAGGACCTTGATCGCCTCGGGAAGGCGGTCCTCCAGGAGCGAGACCGAAACCCGCCACGCGGCGGTCATTGACAGTGGATACCCCGATGCCTTGTTCGCGCCCAGCAGCCTGCTCGTCTGCTCCTCGAGCAGGTGGAGATACTCATCGACCGACATCCCCGTCTCGTACTGCAGCGCCCCCGCCTGCTCCAGCGCGAGCGGCAGGTCTCCGAGTTGCTCGGCGAGGCGTGAGGAGTCCTCGTCCGAGACCTCCCCGCGCAGACGCTTCTTCAGGAACGTCACGCTCTCCTCGCGATGGAAGACGTCGACCTGGAGGGTCTCGAAGTGGTCCTCCCACTTGGGGTTGCGCGAGGTGATCAGGACGTGGCCGGGGCCGCGCGGGATGAACTCCTCGACGTGGCCCGGCTCCTCCGCGTTGTCGAAGATCAGCAGCCAGCGGCGGTAGGGGTCGCCGTTCTGCAGCGACTTGCGCACGGACTCCGCCGCGTCCTCGACACCGGTGGCGGAGGCGGGGGGCAACCCTAGGTACGGGGCCATCGCCGCGAGCGCCGACGGCACCAGGACGCGCTGGTCCGCGGGGATCCACCATACGAGGTCGTAGTGCGACCGGTAGCGCCAGGCGTACTCGATGGCCAGGTGGGTCTTGCCGACGCCCCCCAGGCCCTGGAGCGCCTGCGGCTGGGGGACGACCGCCGTGACGGTGCTGATGCCCTGCCGAAGTCCGAGAAGGAGGTCTTCCCTGCCGGTGAAGTTCCTGTTTCTCGGCGGCACCTTCTCCCAGACCTCGGGCTGCCGCTCCGGCACTGCGTTCGTCGCGTGTGAAAGCTCCGTCACTCCGGCCTCCCCTTTCAGGTCAAAGGGATTATGAGGCCATACTAGAGGTTGATTCGAAGGGGCGCGTATTACAGAATCACATAGAATGTCAAACACAGACCACGGAGGATTCGCCGGCAAAGGGACGCGGCCTTCGGTGTTTTGGGTCGGCCGGAATCCCGGTGCCCGATGCGTTGGTTAAGGGAGCATGTATGCATGATATCGAGTCGGGACAGATCAGTCTTGATGTCCGTGATCTCTCCCTTGAAGCGCTTCAAGGGGTCGAGGACGGTCTGTTGCGCAGGGTGCTCGAGTGGTTCGCCAAAGACTCGGGCGAGCCGGTGGCAGGATTCCAGAGCTCGATCTGAGCGGTCGTCCCGCTGTTTCCGGAAAACGGCGGCGGAAAAGTGACCGCGAAGCGTCCCGGCGCCCTCTCGCCTTCCCCGGTCCCGAGGGGGCGCCACCGGCGGCCGGGGGTTGACCCTGCCGCCGGGTGCGCCAATAGAGTCGTACGCCTTCGGGTCCGCGAGGCGGCCGGGCCCCCGGTCCGTGAGGTGGTGTCCTGCGTGCACGACATGGGGGACGCGGAGTGGGAGCGGCTGATCGACCAGCTCGTCAGCGGGGACTGCACGCCCTTCCTGGGGGCCGGCGCCTGCGCCGGCACCCTCCCCACCGGGGCGATGCTGAGTCGGGAAATGGCCAGGCAGTCGGGCTACCCCTTCGACGACGATCACAACCTTGCGAAGGTGGCGCAGTTCGCGGCGATGAAGTACGGCGAATCCATCTACATCAAGAGACGGATCTGCAAAGCACTCGGCGCGGGTGGGGTCCCGGACTTCCTGGACCCGCTGGAGCCGCACGCGCTGCTCGCCGATTTCCCGCTGCCGGTGTATCTGACGACGAACTACGACGATTTCATCTTTCGATCGCTTAAAGCTGTCGGAAAAAACCCAAATGTCGCTATATGTCCCTGGAACAGGGGGCTGGCCTATGCGGATGATCTTTTCGGCAGCGAGGCGGGATGGAATCCGAAGCCCGACGCGCCGCTCATCTATCACCTGCATGGAAACCTGCAGGATCCGGCGTCGATCGTCCTGGCGGAGGACGACTATATCGAGTTCCTCACCAACCTCGCCGTGGACGGCGTCGCGGAAAGCCAGAGAATGCTTCCCGCCTCGATTCTCGCGGCGCTGACCAGAAGGCCCCTTCTCTTCATCGGCTACAGTCTCCAGGACTGGACGTTTCGCGTCTTCTTCTACGGCCTGCTGAAAGCGGTTCCCGGGATCAACCGCCGGAGGCACGTGAGCGTTCAGCTCGCCCCCTCCCTGGCGCGTACCCGGATGGACGTCCAGCAGGTCCAGAACGATCTGGCCAGATACTACGAGGGCTGGCGGATCTCGATCTTCTGGGGAACGGCCGAGGAGTTCTGCCGCGAGCTGCGGCGACGGATGGGATCGGTGTCGTGACCCCCGGCGCCCCTCACCCGGGCCTTCCTTCGGAGGCGGCCGATCAGCCCTATGTCGGCCTGCGGGCGTTCCGGAGGGAGGACGACTCCAAGTTCTTCGGCCGGGCCAGGGAGTCCCACGAGGTCTCCGACCTGTGGCAGGCCAACCGGCTGACCGTCCTGTACGGGCCGTCCGGCGTGGGCAAGACCTCGCTGATCCAGGCCGGAGTCCTTCCGCTGCTGGATCCAAACAAAACGGATATCCTCCCGATCGGCCGGGTCTCACACGGCTCGGCCTTTCCCTCCGCCGCGCTCTCGCAGCACAACCCGCACGTCTTCGCCCTGCTGTCCTCATGGTCCCCCGAGGAGACGCCGACCCGGCTGGCCGGTCTCACGCTCCGCGAGTTCCTGCGGCGGCGCCCGCCGCGCCAGGATCCCTACGGCGATCCGGTGCTCACCCTGGCCGCGATCGACCAGGCGGAGGAGCTGTTCCGGGATTTCGCCCATCGCCAGTCGTACCGCGAGTCGTTCATCGGCCAGCTCGCCGAGGCGCTGGACGACAACCCCAACCTGCGCCTGCTCATCTCGATCCGGGAGGACTACCTCGCCGCCGTTCTTCCCTATGAGCCGAAGCTGGCGGGCATGGCCAGAAGCCGGTTCTCGCTGGCCGCGCTCGACGTGGTCTCGGCGGTGCGGGCGACCGAGGGACCCCTGGAGGGCACAGCGCGCTCCTTCGCCACCGGCGCGGCGCGCTGCCTGGTCGACGACCTTCGTATGATCAAGGTGAGCACGGTTCTCGGCGACGAGGTCGTCGTCGAAGTCAAGACGGTCGAACCGGTCCAGCTGCAGGTCGTCTGCTCGGCGATGTGGCACTCTCTGCCCGAGGACGTACGCGTCATCTCCGCCGACCACGTCCGCCGGTTCGCCAACGCCGACCGATCCCTCACCGACTTCTCGGAGCGGATGATCGCGGAGGTGGCCCGGGACCACTTCGACGGCGACGTCGCCGGGCTCAGGGGCTGGCTGCGCCGTAACTTCATCACCGAGCTTGGCACGCGTGAGATCGTCTACCAAGGGGAGACCGTCACCGCGGGGGTGTCCAACTCCGTGGTCAGGGCGCTGGTGGACCGCCATGTCCTACGCGAGGACATCAGGGCGGGCACGCGGTGGTGCGAGCTGTCCCACGAGCGCCTCATCCAGCCGATCCTGCAGAGCGATAGCGGCGCGGCGTACGTGGACGGCCGGACCGAGCCCGGCGAGTACCTCCGCGCGGCCGAGCGCTCCCTGCGTGACGGCGAGTTCAGGCTCGCGGCGAAACAGGCAGAGGAGGCCCTGGAACGGAGCGGGGACAATACCCGGCTCCGCGCGGAGATCGAGTCCTTTCTGGGCAACGTCGCGCACAAGCGCGAGGACTTCGACAAGGCGGTCTCGCACTACCGCACCGCCGCCGTCCTCTTCGAGACGCTGGGGGCGACCTCCGCCGTCGGCAGGTTGCTGGCGGGGATCGGACGGCTGCGGCTGGCCCAGGGACGCCCCGCCGTCGCGGTCAGGGAACTGCACTCCGCGATAAGCCGGGTTCCCAACGACATGAGCATCCAGACCGAGCTCGCCTGGGCGCTGTGGTACGGCGGCCACCCCGAGGCGGCGAAGGACGTTCTCGACGACGTGCTCGCCAGGGAGGGAAACCTCACGGAGGCGTTGCGGGCGCGAGGTGAGATTCTCGCCGACCTCGGACGCGCGCAGGCGGCGCTGCGAGACCTGGACCGGGCCAGGCCGCTGCAATGGCCGTCCACCCGTGCCGCGCACGCCCTCGCGTTGGCGTCCGTCCGGCGCTTCGCGGAGGCGGAACGAGAGATCACCGCGGTGCTGGCCGAAGCGGGGGATCACGGCCCCGTGCTGCTCTATGCGGCCAGGCTCAAGGCGCTGGCCGGTGACCGCGCCTCCGCCGTGGAG
Source organism: Streptosporangium sp. NPDC051023 (assembly GCF_040689595.1). Taxonomy (NCBI): domain Bacteria; kingdom Bacillati; phylum Actinomycetota; class Actinomycetes; order Streptosporangiales; family Streptosporangiaceae; genus Streptosporangium; species Streptosporangium sp. NPDC051023. The sequence continues at coordinate 32,291 of NZ_JBFBCE010000017.1, forward strand.
CTGGCCCGGCTGGCCAAGAGGGCCGTGGCTCCGGCGTTGCCCGCGCACATGGGGCCGGAGGCCGATCGCCTGATCGGGCCGGCTTGATCACGGGTGGCCCGGGCCTGGCGTCTCAGGGTGGGAGGCGCGTGGCCGTCACGGCGATGCAGCGCAGGAAGCGCGTGGCTGTCACGGCGATGGCGATGGCGAACATCGCCTTGAACAGTTTCATGGCCGCCTCGTGTGTCCCGAAGGCCGAGACGAGGACCCCGCCGAGAGGCGCGGCCAGGCACACGGCGCCGTACACCGCGAGCCGGTGGACGCTCGTGACCCGCGCGAGCTTGCTCCTGTCGACGGCGTGGATCTCGAAGCTCCTGATGGCGACGTTGTTGCGTGCTCCGGTGTATCCGGTCATCAGCGTCGCCAGGCCGAAGAAGAGGGGGTGCTCGCCGAGTGCCGCCAGAGACAGGGCGAACACCCAGATCCACATCTGGGTGAACAGCATGGCGCGTCTTGGCTTCACGCTGGGGGCGAAACTCGACCCCAGCACCCCGCCCACGCCCCCGGCCGCCAGGACCAGCCCGACCTCCAGCGGGGACAGGTTCGCCGAACCCGCGATGAAGATCATGATGAGGGTGTTGACCATCAGGTTGGTGACGGTGGTCAGCGCCATGGCCCTGCGGAGAAACCGATGCCTGGCCAGTTCCCTGACCCCGTCGACCATCTCCGCCAGCAGCGCGCGGCCGGCCAGCTCTCTGACGCCGCTTGCTATCTGCCTGAAGGCGTGTGCCTGCCGGTGCCGTCTTCCGCCGGGCGTCTCCCCCTCGGACGTCTGGCCGAGCAGGCAGAGCGTCGACGTGAGGAACAGCACCGCGTCCAGTGCGAACGGCACCGCGTGCGCGATCCCGAACAGCAGTCCTCCCAGTGGCCTGCCCGCCAGGACCGCGATGTGAGCGCCGGTCTCGCTCCTCGCCATCGCCCTGGTCACCTGTTCCTCAAGGACGAGGGAGGGCAGCAGCGCCGTCTCTGCCAGAGTGTAGAAAACCCACAGGGTCCCCTCCAGGAAGGCCGCGGCCAGCACGTGCGGCATCGACGGCACTCCGAGAACGAACGCGAGGAGCAGGCTGGTGACCGCCAGGCCGCGGAAGGTCTCGGTGAACAACATGAGCGAGCGCGGGTCCACCCTGTCGACCAGGACACCCGCGGGAACGTAGAAGAGCAGGATCGGCAGGGTCAGGGTGAAGCTGGCCCAGCCCGCCAGCGCCGGCGAGCCGGTCAGCGCCAGGGCCAGCAGGGGATAGGCGACGCCCAAGGTGCGAGAGCTCACGGAGGAGAAGATCGATCCCGCCCAGACACGGGTGAAGGCCGCGTTCCTTAACCGCAGCGGGTTCTGCTTGCCTCCAGGCGCAGGCGTCTTCTCGTGCTGTGTTTCTACGGGTGCCGGTGCCTCTGTCCGTCCTGACCCGTTCGAGGTCTCCGCGCCCTTCCCGGGTTCCGCCCCCACAGTGCGCTCGTCCTCTGTTCCCGTCCGCGCCGTTGGGGGACAGCCCACAGGCGCAGCGGTGGGAGGGACCACACTGACTTCCCTTTTCAGAAAAATGATGACGGTTTTTGCACGAGCGATTACCGGGGCCTGAGGAAAACCGGCCCCGGTGCGTTTCACATCGTGTGAGGCGTTCAGCAGCATAGCGCTGAAGAGAACGCCGAGGTGCAAGATCAACTGGTCTGCCGGGCGACCGTCCGGATCAGCTGGGCAGCTGGGCGTCCAAACGGTAGCCGTCGACCGTGACGTACACCTGGTCGCCGGGGCGCGCGTTCAGGCGCATCAGCACCGGCTGCAGGGAGTCGAAGACCGGGTGGTCCCGCCAGACCAGCACCACCGCGTTGTCGCCGGGACCGGTGACCGACAGCAGCGTGCCGGGGCGCATGCCGAGCTGGGTTGCGTACCCTTCGGGCACCGCGACCGGCCCGCCCCGCAGGTGCTCGCTGGTCACCTCGATGCGCTGCCAGCGGCTCGGGTCGGTCGTCGGACTGGTCGGAGGGTGGAGCGGGGCGCGCTGGCTGGTGATCAGGTGGGGCCTGGTGTTGCCGCCCGACAGGGCGGACAACGTGGCCAGGGCCGCGCGGGGGTCGATGGAGCTGGTGTTCACCTGCGGGATCGGCTGGCCGCCTCTGTGGTGGTGGCCGTTCGCCCCCGGAGTACGGCGCGGCAGTTGCTTGGTGACGGTCTCCGGGGCCTCCTGGGCGGCGGCGCCCTGGGAGTCGGCGCTCGCGGCGAGCGCGTCGAGCCAGGCCTGCGCGGAGTGGGTGCGGATGCCGAGCCGCTGCTCCATCAGCGAGAAGGTCTCGGCGTCGGCCGGTTTGCCTCCCAGGAGCTGTCGGGTACGGTCCCGCAGGCCTCCCAGGTCGCCGACGACGAGCCAGCCGTCCTGCAGCCGCCGGTCCGGCATGAGCGTGACCAGCACCCGCCAGAGCGGGGTGCGCAGCGTGGGCACCTCGACGGGGTGGGCGGGGTCGGCGCCGACGAGCTGATCCTGGGTCGCCGCGGCGCCCAGCCACTCGGTGAGCCCGAACATGTGGCCGGTGAGCGGGGCCGACTCCGAAGAGCGCAGCCAGAGCAGGATGCGTTCCTCGGCGGCGCGCTGGGCGGTGGAGAGGGCGCTGAGGTCGGCGTTGAGCTTGTGCGCGAGGGCGCGCAGGCTGATCGGGTCGACGGCGAACAGCCGCTCGACGGCCACCGCGCGTTCGAGCGGGTTCCAGTCGCGGAACATGTTGTCCACCAGGCCGACCAGCGGGTAGTCGCTGAGCTTGATCGGCGCCTGCTGGGGCTCGGGAGCCTGCGCCTGCTGCGGCACCGGCGCCTGCTGGGGCACGGACGGTGCCTGCGGCTGCGGCTGCTGCTGCGGCTCGGCGGGCGCGGGCGCCTCGGCGGCGGGCTGCGCGGCCTGGGCGGGCTGCTCGACGCCGGGGATCTGGCTGAGCACCTCGCGGAACACCGCGGTCATCACGACCTCGGGAGCGGTGGGCAGCGAGGAGCCGCCCAGGTCACCCGCGGTCAGGCGGCGAAGCCTGGACCAGCCGCCGATCCCGCTGATGGCCGTGCGGGCGGGCTCTGGCCAGCCGGGAAGGGTGGCATCGACCGTGTGCACATGCAACGCGGGCAGCACGTCGCTCAGCGGCAGGTGGTCCCAGCGGGACACCGAGAGCCGGGCCAGCCGGTCGCAGACCCAGTCGAGCCCGGCCGTGTTGAGGGCCTTGGGCAGGGCGACCGACGACCACCACCCGGCGGGCAGGCGGGGATCGGCCAGGGCTTCGGCGACCTGCTGGGCTCTGCTCCAGCGCAGGGCTGGGACCAGATCGCTCAGGCAGATCGATGACTCGGCATCCATCGGCGGACCGCAACCTCCCCAAAGTGACGCATGTGGCTAATGGTGCAGCCTACGCCGCAAGCTATCAATTGGTGTTAAGAGGGTAAAGCTGGTTGGTACCCAAATCGGACGCGAGAATGCGAGGACGGCCGCCGACCGCTGTCACGGCCTCGGCTCCGGCCCGGCGTCCCGTGTCCAGCGCGGCCTCGTCGTCAGCCCCTCTCAGCAGGGCGGTCAACAGACCGGCGGCGAACGCGTCACCCGCTCCCGTTGAGTCAATCACCTCGGTGGCGAGTCCGGGAACCCGTGCGGTCAACTTTCCTTCCCTGGCCATCAGGGCGCCGTGTGAGCCGAGCTTCACGGCCGCGGCGCCGTACCGGCGGCTCAGTTTCTCGGCCGCGCCCTCCGCGGAGGGCGCGCCGGTCAGCAGCAGGGCCTCGTCCAGGTTCGGGATGACCAGCTGGGCGGCCAGGGTCTCCCTGATGAATCGTTCGGTGCCAAATGAGCGCAGGAAGCCGGTCGAGGCCGGGTCGACGCTGATCGTCACACCGCGCCTTGAGGCCTCCGCCAGGGCCAGCCGGGACAGCTGAAGTCCCGGCTCGGCGAACAGCGTGTAGCCGGACAGATGCAGGTGGCCGACCCCGTCGAGCAGGCCCTCGTCCCAGTCGTCGGCGCAGATGTGGCCGCCCGCGCCGCGGTTGGTGAGCATGGAACGTTCTCCGGTCGGGTCGACCATGGCGATGACCACGGCGGTCGGCCGCTCCGGGTCGACCCGCAGGTGCGCCCTGACCCCGCTGCGGCGCAGCTCGGCGGCGTGCCACTCCCCGGTGTCGAAGCCGACCTTGGTCAGAATCCGCGCGTCCGCGCCCAGGTGGGCCGCCCAGGAGGCGGTGTTGGCTCCTGAGCCGCCGGGACGCAGCACGATGTCGGCCGTGGTGTCCGTCCCCACGGCCAGCCCCGCCAGCGCCGGTCCCTCGTGAAGCGCGACGACGTCGGTGACGACGTCACCGATGACCAGCAGGCCCGTTCCGGTCACGGCCGCCTCAGTTTCCCCGGCTCCACGACGCCGCGATCTGCCCGGCGACGCGGACGTTGCCGCGCACGGCGGCCAGGTTCGCCTCAAGCGAGGCGCCGCCTGTGCCCCTGACCAGGTAGCCCAGCAGGAACGGCGTGATGGCCTGTCCCGTGACCTTCTGTCGCTCCGCCGCCGCGAGGGCCTCGGCCAGGACCCGGTCGTGCAGGGCGGGGTCGAGCTGCTCGTCCACCGGAACCGGGTTGGCCACGATCAGCGCCGTCTCCGGGCCGCCGAACGCGTCCTGGGCCCGCATGATCTCCGCGGCCTCCGCGGCCGTCTCGATCCGCCAGTCGACAGGCTCGCCCGAGGTGTGCAGGTAGAAGCCGGGGAACTCGTCGGTGCGGAACCCCGCGACGCTGACACCGCGGGTCTCGAGGCGCTGCAGGGTCGCGGGCACGTCCAGGATCGACTTCACGCCCGCGCAGACGACGGTGATGCGGGTACGGCTCAGCATGTCGAGGTCGGCGGACTCGTCCTGGCTCGTGGTCCACTCGCGGTGCACGCCACCGAGCCCCCCGGTCGCGAAGATCCGGATGCCCGCCCTGGCGGCCAGGAACGAGGTCGCGGAGACCGTGGTCGCCCCGCTGACCCCGAGCGCCGCGGCGGCGGGCAGGTCGCGGAAGCCGAGCTTGCGCAGGCCAGGCTCGGTGGCGATCCGCTTCAGGCCGTCCCTGTCCAGGCCGATACGTGCCACGCCGTCCAGTACCGCGATCGTCGCGGGCACCGCCCCCGTCTCGCGGACGATCTCCTCAAGCTCTGCCGCGACCTCCAGGTTGCGGGGCTGGGGGAGACCGTGCGAGATGATCGTGGACTCCAGTGCCACGACAGGAGCTCCCTGCTCCAGTGCCTCGGCCACCTCGTCGGACAGGCGGAGCAGGCTGTCGATGGGCTGGTGGGTGGTACGCATGAGCGGGTTCTGTCTCCTCGTCCGGGCCAGATGGATGCCCTGTGAAACGGGGTAAAGAGGCTGCTTGTTCCAGAAAGAGCACGTTACGGGGGTTACCGGATGGCGTCTACTTGGAGATCAGCCGAGGGCGGCGACGCCGATCAGTGAGATCGCGCCGATGACAGTGGTGGCCACCCCGCCGAGCACCAGCGAGCGCCCGCCTCGGACCAGCTCCCTGAGGTTGACGCCCGTCCCCAGCGCGAAGAGCGCGGCGGCGAGCGACAATCCCGTCACCTGAGGGAGCATCTGGGTGACCCCGGCGGGCACCACGCCCAGGCTCCTGATCGTGACGGTCGCAAGGAACCCCAGCACGAACAGCGGCACCACCGGCGGGCGCCGTCCCGTTCCCGGTTCCCCGGCCCGCGTCGTGAGGTCCCCGGCAGGCGCGTCGCCGGGTTCACCTGCGGGCTTCGCCGCGGTGCGGGAGGCGGCGGTACGGCGCAGCGCGATGGAGGTGAGGGCCACGATCGGGGCGAGCAGCACAACCCTGGCCAGTTTGACCACGACCGCGCTCGCCAGCACCCCCGCCCCCGCGGCCGCGCCAACGGCCGCCACCTGGGCGACCTCGTGAACCGAGGCGCCCGCCCACACGCCGAGCTGGTGCGGGGTCAGGCCCAGGAGCCGTGCGAGCACCGGCAGCGCGACGAGCGCGGCGCTGCCGTACAGGACGACCACGCCGACCGCGCTCGCCACGTCGTCGTCGTCGCTGTCGGCGACCTCGTGCATGGCGGCCACCGCCGCGGCCCCGCAGATCGAGACTCCGGTCGCGATGAGCAGCGATCTACGGGGGCTCACCCCGATCCGCGGTCCGAGCCACCGGGTGGCCAGGAACGTGCAGGCGGTGGAGACGGCGATCAGCGCCAGGGCTCGCCAGCCGAGCGCCAGCACCTCGGGCAGGGCGATCTGCAGCCCGAGCATCACGATTGCCAGGCGGAGCAGCCTGCGGCTCGCGAACCGCAGCCCGGCGCCGAACGCCGGACGCAAGCCTCCGAGGTTGGTCAGCGCGACCCCCAGGACCACCGCGAGCACGGCCGCGCTCACCCCGGGGAGCATGCGGCTCACCCACAGGGACGCGGTCACGGCGGCGGCCGTCAGGGCGAGCCCGGGAGCGAGGGCGCGGGCCCCCCGCGCGGCCCGTGCCCAGGCCCTCTCCCGCCGCGCTCTCCGCGGCGCCTTCCCGTGCGCCTCCTCACGCGCGTCCCACGGGGTAGGCGCGTCCGTGCCTCCCGGGGCGCGGGTGGTTTCACCGGGGGTGAGGTCCGGCGAATCCACCCTGTGGAGCCGCCGGGTCTTCGAACCGGCCGCGCCCGCGTGGCGGGAGCCGGAAGGCAGGTGGCGGGGGCCGGAAGGCGGGGAGAGGGTCATGCTTCGAGTCTCGAAGCGGGCAAAGGCGGCCGGTAGGCGCCATCTCCCTGGAAGGTCATAGCCTAGAGCTATGAGCGATCTGCCCGACCTGGAGTCCCTGCGGTTGCTCGTCGACGTGGACCGCCTGGGCAGCCTCGGCCAGGCGGCCAGGGCCGCGGGCATCGCCCAGCCGTCGGCGAGCAAACGGATCGCGCTGCTGGAACGCCGCCTCGGGCTCCCCCTGCTCGAACGCACCCCACGCGGTTCCACGCTCACCCCGCAGGGCGTGATGGTCGCGGCCTGGGCGTCGCAGGTGCTGGCGGCGGCACAGGAGCTCATGCGCGGCGCGGAGGCGGTACGGCACGGCAGGGAGGCCCACCTGCACATCGCGGCCAGCATGACCGTGGCCGAGTACCTCCTGCCGCGCTGGCTCGGGGAACTACAGAGCCGTGAACCCCAGGTGCAGGTCGGGCTCGATGTGCAGAACTCGGCGGAGGTCGCCAGGCTGGTCGGCGGCGGCATCGAACTCGGCATCGAACTCGGCTTCGTCGAGGGGCCGTCGGTCCCGCAGGGGCTCGCCTCCCGGGTGGTCGCGACGGACCGTCTCGTCGTCGTGGTCGCGCCCGGCCATCCGTGGGCGCGGCGCCGTACGGCGCTGCTGGCCGCGGAGCTGGCCGCGACCCCGCTGGTCGTGCGTGAGCGGGGCTCGGGAACCCGCGAGACCCTGGACCGCGCGCTTGCGGGGCACGAGGTCGCCGCGCCCCGCCTCGAGCTGGGCTCGAACGCCGCGGTCAAGGGGGCGGCCAGCGAGGGGGCCGCCCCGGCCGTGCTCAGCGGGTACGCCGTCGCGGGGGAACTGGCCACCGGCCGCCTGATCGAGGTCCAGACCCGGGGCATCGACCTCGAACGCCGCCTGCGCGCCGTCTGGCGGCGTGGCCGGACTCCCACAGGACCCGCCGCCACCCTGCTGAGGATCACCCTCTCCGCGACTTCCGCGACGCGGGAGTGACCCGGGAGGGCACGAGCGGTCCGGGAGGGAGGCGTGGTCTGAGATCTTTCCCCGCCGCGGGCGGATGCGGCCGGACCTTTCCCGCTCGGCAGGGAAGTGAACCGAGTGGCAGGTATAGACCGTTTTGTCTTCTTCGCTATATGGTGCGGGGCATGTTGGCTTCTGAGAAGTCGAGCGTGCTCTGTCCTGAGCCGCACTGGCAGAGCGGGCTCTGACCCGGGGACCGGTCCCCTGTCGACCCCCAGAGACCCGGGATGCCTCGTGTTCCGTTCCCGCTATGACGTAGTGATCGCCGGAGGCGGCCACAACGGCCTGGTCGCCGCCGCCTACCTCGCCCGCGCGGGCCGCCGGGTCCTCGTGCTGGAGCGCCTGGACCACGTGGGCGGCCTGGCGGTGTCCGCGCGGGTGTTCCCCGGCGTCGACGCGAGGCTCTCGCGCTACTCCTACCTGGTCAGCCTGCTGCCCGCGAGAATCGTCGCCGACCTCGGGCTCGGGATCGAGCTGCGCCGCCGTCGTTACGCCTCCTACACCCCGGTGGGGGACACCGGCCTGCTGGTGGACAACGGTGACGCGGGCCGTACCGCCGCCTCGTTCGCCCAGGTCACCGGCGGCTCCACCGAGCTGGAGGCGTGGCGGCGTTTCTACGCCATGACCACGGAGGTCGCGCGCAGGGTCGCCCCGACCCTCCTGGAACCCCTCGTCGACCGCGCCGCGATGCGAGACCTGGTCGGCGGCGAGGCGTGGCGAGAGCTGTTCGAACGGCCGATCGGCGAGGTCGTGGACGAGCGGTTCGCCGACGACACCGTCCGCGGGGTGGTGCTCACCGACGCCCTGATCGGCACCTTCACCGACCCCGGGGACCAGGGGCTGCTGGCCAACCGCTGCCTGCTCTACCACGTGATCGGCGACGGGACCGGTGACTGGAACGTCCCGGTCGGCGGCATGGGCGCCGTGTCCGGCGCGCTCGCCGACGCCGCCCGCGCGGCCGGGGCCGAGATCCTGACCGGCGCCGAGGTCGTCGGCGTCGACCCGTCGGGGGAGGTCGCCTTCCGCGACGCGGCGGGGGAGCACGCGGTCACGGGCGAGCGGATCCTGGCCAACGTGCCGCCCGCCGTACTGGCCCGCCTGCTGGGGGCGGGCACGCCAGAGCCGGAGGGTGCCCAGCTCAAGGTCAACATGGTGCTGTCACGGCTGCCCCGGCTCAGGGACGCGCGGGTCGATCCGGCGGCGGCCTTCAGCGGCACCTTCCACATCAACGAGGGCCGCGACCAGCTCGCCCGCGCACACGCGGAGGCGTCGGCGGGACGCATCCCCGAGCTGCCTCCCGCCGAGGTCTACTGCCACTCGCTGACCGATCCGTCCATCGTCGGCGCGGGCCTGCGCGCCTCGGGAGCCCAGACGATGACCCTGTTCGGGCTGCACATGCCCGCCAGGCTGTTCCGCGACGACCCGGAGGGGGCCAGGGAGGCGGCGCTGCGGGCCACCCTGGCCTCGATGAACCGGGTGCTGGCCGAGCCGATCGAGGACTGCCTGATGCGCGCCCCCGACGGCACCCCGTGCCTGGAGGCGAAAACCCCGGTCGACCTGGAGACGGAGGCGGGCCTGCCCGGCGGTCACATCTTCCACCGCGACCTGTCGTGGCCGTACGGCGAGCCGGGACGCTGGGGCGTCGAGACCGCCTTCGAGCGGATCCTGCTCTGCGGCGCCGGTGCCCTGCGCGGCGGCGGGGTCAGCGGCATCCCCGGGCACAACGCCGCGATGGCGCTACTGACCTGAGGCGAGCTTCATCGCGACGGTCAGTGCCGTCGCGGCCCGTTCCTCGTCGGATATGTCCAGGCCCAGGAGGAACGGGGCATTGCCCAGGATGAGCGCGATGACCGCGAGCCTCGCCTCGAACTGCCGGGTCAGATCGTCCTCAGGCCGCGCCAGCACCGAGACGATCTTCATCATGCGGTGCCGCATCTGCTCGCCGGCCGGAAGGTCGGACATGACGGCCTGGTTGACCTGGGTGAACCTGATGAGCGGTCGCCACCGGTCCTCGAGGAGCACCGCTATCCGGGCCAGTATCACCTTTCTGGCTGCGTCCGTGTGCGGCTGGGCGCCCGCCCACTCAACGAGCTCGTCGATCGAGTGGTTCAGGTCCTCGATGACACCGTTGAGGATGTCCTCCTTCGCCTTGAAGTGGTAGTAGAGCGCGGGCCTGGTGATCTGCAGCCGTTCCGCGACCTCCCGCAACGAGGTCTTCTCGTATCCCCGCTCCGCGAACAGCTCCAGCGCGACCTGCTGGATCCGTTGCCGGGTATCGCTGCGCCGGGCATTCATCGCCGTTCCGCCGTTCCCTGTTTCGTGTCGTGCTTGACGGCCGGTGCAGGCTAACTTACTTTCATGTAAGTAAGTGGAATGACCGGCCTGTGAGGAGCAACCTTATGGCTCAGAGCTTTCCCATTCCCCGTGGCTGCCCGTTCGCCCCTCCGGCGGAGTACGGGAGCCTCCGCGAGGAGGCGCCCCTGGTCAGGACGCGGCTGCCCGGCGGCGACGTCTGGCTGGTGACCCGGCACGCCGAGGCGCAGCAGGTGCTCACCGACCCCCGGATCAGCACCAACCCCGCGACCCCGGGCCACCCGATGGCCGCCTTCTCCGAACGGCCGCCCTCCGAGGAGGAACGGCAGGCCAGGGCGAAATTCCAGGTGGGCCAGTTCATCGACATGGACCCGCCGGAGCACGACGTCTACCGGCGGATGCTGATCCCCGAGTTCACCGTCAGGCGGGTCAGGGAGATGCGTCCCGGCATCCAGGAGGTGACCGACCGGCTCATCGGCGACCTGCTCAAGCAGGGCTCGACCGCCGACCTCGTCGAGGCGTTCGGGCTGGCCCTGCCGTCGCTGGTGATCTGCAGGCTTCTCGGAGTCCCCTACGCCGACCACGACTTCTTCCAGTCCAGGACCCGCAGGATGATCGAGGCGAACATCGGCGCCGAGGAGTCCATGACCGCGTTCGCGGAGATCTGGGAGTATCTCGACGGCCTGATCACCCAGGCCGAGCGAGAGCCGGGGGACAACCTCGTCGGGCGGCTGGTGACCGCGCGCCGGGAGACCGGCGAGCTCTCCCACGAGGCGCTGGTCGGAATGACGTTCCTGCTGCTGGTCGCGGGCCACGAGACCACCGCGAACATGATCCCGCTGGGCGTCCTGACGCTGCTGCGCGACCCGGGCCAGCTCGCCGCGCTGCGTGCCGACCCCGAGGGCTGGCCACTGGCCGTCGAGGAACTGCTGAGATATCACTCGATCGTCGACTGGATCGCCTTCGACCGGGTCGCGACCGAGGACATGGAGATCGGTGGCCAGGCCGTGCGGGCGGGAGAGGGCATGTTCGTGCTCGGTGCCTCGGCCAACCGCGACCCCCGCGTCTTCGAGCGCCCCGACGAGCTGGACCTGCGGCGCGGCGCTCGCAACCACCTGGCGTTCGGGTACGGCGTGCACCAGTGCCTTGGTCAGAACCTCGCCCGCGCCGAGCTGGAGATCGCCTACCGTACGCTCTTCGAGCGGATCCCCACCCTGCGCGTCGTCGGGCAGGACGACGAGCTGCCGTTCAAGTACGACGGCGTGATCTTCGGCATGCGGGCGCTCCCCGTGACGTGGTGACCGTCAGAGACGAAGGCAGGGGCGGGAGCACGGGCGGGGACGGGGACGGGCACGTCCGAGGGTGTTCATGGGGTTCTCATGATGAGCCTCTACCGTGGGGGCATGGGCGATGGTGAGGCGGCGCGGGTGCTGGTCGTGGACGACGAGCCCGCGCTCAGGGAGGCGCTGCAGAGCAGCCTGGAGTTCGAGGGATACCGGGTCGGCCTGGCCGAGGACGGCCAGGCCGCGCTTGAGGTGCTGGGGCGGGAGCCGTACGAGCTGGTCCTGCTCGATGTGATGATGCCCAGGCTGGACGGGCTGACCGCCTGCCGCAGGCTCAGGGCCGGAGGCAACCACGTGCCGGTGCTGATGCTCACCGCCCGCGACGCGGTCGGCGACCGGGTCTCCGGGCTGGACGCGGGGGCCGACGACTACCTGGTCAAGCCGTTCGAGCTCGACGAGCTGCTGGCCAGGGTCAGAGCGCTGCTGCGGCGCGGGGCCCTGGCCGCGTCCGCGGCGGGCGACGGCACGGACGACGACGTGCTGGTCTACGGCGATCTGCGGATGGACACCGGCAGCCGGGAGGTCACCAGGGCGGGCGAGCCGCTCGAGCTGACCAGGACCGAGTACCTCCTGCTCGAGCTGTTCATGGTCCATCCCCGCCAGGTGCTCACCCGTGAGCAGATCCTCAGCCAGGTCTGGGGCTTCGACTTCGAGCCCTCGTCCAACTCCCTCGACGTCTACGTCATGTACCTTCGCCGCAAGACCGAGAGCGCGGGACGGCCCCGCCTGATCCACACCGTCCGCGGCGTCGGCTACGTGCTGCGGACCTCCTGATGCGGCCCTCCCGATGAGGAAACGCCACTCCCTGCGCTCCCGGCTCACCGTCCTGATCGCGGTGGCCGTGGCCCTGGCCATCGCGGCCTGCGCCGGGACCTGCTGGCTCATCGTCCGCAACCAGCTCTACGCCCAGGTCGAGCGGACGCTCCAGCGACACCCCAGGGGAGTCGGCGGCCCGCCCGGGGAGGGGCCGCCGATGGACCGGGACGTCGACAGGCTCGTCACGCTGTGCGCGGCGGGGCAGACGTCCCCCGAGGGAGGCGACGGGCTGCGCCCCTTCCTGCCCCTGGTGCAGCTCGTCTACACGAACGGCAGGCGGTGCGTGCTCGGCCAGACGGCGGTCGTGGTGACCCGGGCCGACAGAATCGTCGCCGAGGGCGCGCCCGGCGGCGCCGGGCTGCGCGACGGTGTCACCGACGACGGCGACCCGGTGATGGTGCGGACGGAGAACGTCGCGCCCGGTGTCGCGATGATGGAGTCGCGGTCGCTGACCCAGATCGAGTCGACGCTGACCTGGCTGGCCGGGATCCTGGCGGGGGTCGCCGCGCTCGGCGTCCTGGGCGCGGCCCTGGCGGGCCTGCTCATCTCCCGTACGGCGCTGCGCCCGGTCGGCCGCCTGGCCGAGGCCGTGGAGCACGTCGCCAGGACCGAGGACCTCGACACCCGCATCCCGATCGAGGGAACCGACGAGATCGCCAGGCTCGGCACCTCCTTCAACGCGATGACCACCGCGCTGGCCGCCTCCCGCGAGCGCCAGCGGAGGCTGATCGCCGACGCGGGGCACGAGCTGCGCACCCCGCTCACCAGCCTGCGCACCAACATCGACCTGCTGCTGCGCAGCGAGAACACCGGGCGCCCGCTCGACCCCGCCCCGAAGCGCAGGCTGCTGGCCAGCCTCAAGGCCCAGTTCGAGGAGATGTCCACGCTGGTCGGGGACCTGCTCCAGCTCTCGCGCTCGGAGAGCGAGCACGAACCGCACGTCGAGGTCGCCTTCCACGAGGTGGTCGGGGCCGCGGTGCGCAGGGCCGCGCTCCGCGCCCAGGAGACCTCGATAGAGGTCGACCTTGAGCCGTGGTACGTGCGAGGAGACCAGGCCGCCCTTGAGCGGGCCGTGGTCAACCTGCTCGACAACGCGGTGAAGTTCTCCGCGGGCTCGGTCGTCGTACGGCTCGGCGGCGGCGAGCTGACCGTCAGGGACCACGGTCCCGGAATCGCGGAGGAGGAGCTGCCCTACGTCTTCGACCGCTTCTGGCGGTCGTCGTCGGCGCGGAGCATGCCGGGCTCGGGGCTGGGACTGGCCATCGTGGCGCAGGCCGTACGGGAGGCGGGGGGAGAGGTCACCCTGGAGAACGCGGAGGGCGGCGGCACCCTGGCCAGGATGCGGCTGCCCGGCTCCGCCGTCAGGGCCTGACGGTAAGGCCGTCCCTTTCGTAGTGATTTTTCGGTTATATCAAGCTATTTCACGCCACTCTTGGATCCGCTGGTTTTCTCACCGGCTGTTAATGAGCGGCTCAGGATCACTCAAGATCACTTGATGAGCCTGGGGCCATGAGAGATCTGAGGCGTCATCCATGGGGGACAGCGTGAAGCAGATGGCCGCGCCCGTGCGCACCCGGCTGGTCGAGATCGTGATACCCGTGTACAACGAGCAGCGCGTGCTCGCGGAGAGCGTCCGGCGCCTGCACGCCTACCTCACGGGCACCTTTCCCTACGGCTTCCGCATCACGATCGCCGACAACGCCAGCACCGACGCCACCTGGCAGATCGCCACCGGCCTCGGCAGGGAACTGTCCCACGTGAACGCCGTCCACCTGGACGAGAAGGGACGCGGGCGGGCTCTGCGCAAGGTGTGGTCCTCCAGCGACGCCGACGTGGTCTCCTACATGGACGTCGACCTCTCGACCGATCTGGACGCCTTCCTGCCGCTGGTGGCCCCCCTGCTGTCCGGCCACAGCGACCTGGCCATCGGCACCCGCCTGTCCAGGGGCGCGAACGTCGTCAGAGGCCCGAAGCGGGAGTTCATCTCACGGACCTACAACCTGCTGCTGCGCTCGGCCATGGGCGCCCGCTTCTCCGACGCCCAGTGCGGGTTCAAGGCGGCGCGCACCGAGATCGTCCAGGCGCTGCTGCCCGCCGTCGAGGACGAGGAGTGGTTCTTCGACACCGAGCTGCTGCTTCTGGCGGAAAGGCACGGCCTGCGCATCCACGAGGTGCCCGTCGACTGGGTCGACGACCCGGACAGCCGGGTGGACATCCTCAGGACGGTGCGGGACGACCTGAAGGGGATGGCCAGGGTCGCGCGCAAGGCACTGTCGGGCGCGGCCAGGATCCCGGTCCCGCCGCGCGTCCAGCGGGCCCAGCTGCCCACCGGCATGGGCCGCCAGCTGCCCAGCTTCGCGGTGATCGGCGTGCTCTGCACCCTGGCCCACCTGGGGCTGTTCGTGCTCCTGCGGACGGGGATGTCCGCCGTGGCCGCCAACGCGGTGGCCCTGTTCGTCACCGCCGTGGCCAACACCGCGGCCAACCGCCGCTTCACCTTCGGCGTCACCGGCCGCACCGGCGCCCTGCGCCACCAGCTCGAAGGCGGCATGGCCTTCCTCATCGGCCTGCTGCTGAGCACCGGCGGCCTGGCCCTGCTCGGCTACCTCCTGCCGGAGGCGTCGGCGACCGCCCAGGTCGCCGCGGTCGTCGTCGCCAACGCCCTGGCGACCCTGGTCCGCTTCCTGCTGATGCGCACCTGGGTCTTCAATCCGCGCCGAGTGAAGGGAACAGGCCGATGACCACTCTGGGACACGACCCCTCCCTCGCCGAAGAAACGGCCCCGGCCGCGACCACGAGAGGGGAGGGCACGGGACCGCGCGCCGCCGTGCGCAGGGCGCTGCTCGGCGCCCCCGGCGACCCCCGGTGGGCACGCCCGGCCCTGTGGGCGGTCCTCGCGCTGGCCGCGGTCCTCCACCTGTGGGCGCTCGGGCGCAACGGCTACGCCAACTCCTACTACTCGGCGGCCATCCTGTCGGGCACCCGGAGCTGGAAGGCGTTCTTCTTCGGAGCCCTGGACGCCGGGTCGTTCATCACCGTCGACAAGCCGCCGCTCGCGCTGTGGGTGATGGGGATCTCCGCGCGGATCTTCGGGTTCGGGACGTGGAGCATGCTCCTGCCCCAGGCCGTCGCGGGCGTCGCCGCCGTCGGCGTGGTGCACTCGGCCGTACGGCGCGCGCTGCCCGGCACCCCAGGCCACGCGGCCGGGCTGGTCGCGGCGCTGGTGATGACGCTGACCCCGATCACGGTGGCGATCAACCGGGACAACAACCCCGACACCGTCCTGGTGCTGCTGCTGGTCCTGGCGGCCTGGTTCTGCCAGGAGGCGATCCGCACCGGGCGGACGCGCGCCCTCGTCCTGTCGGCCGTCCTCGTCGGCCTCGCCTTCAACACCAAGATGCTCCAGGCCTATCTGGTGCTCCCGGCCTTCGCCCTCGTCTACCTCGCCACGGCCCCCGGCACGGTGCCGCGCCGTCTCGGCCGCCTGCTCGCCGCGGGGGCCGCGCTCGTGGTCTCCAGCGCCTGGTGGATGGTGGTCGTCGACCTGTGGCCCGCCTTGAGCCGCCCCTACATCGGCGGCAGCACGGACAACTCCGTCTGGGACCTGGTCATCGGCTACAACGGCCTCGGCCGTGTCCTCGGCCAGAACGTCACCGGCGGCGGGCGCGGCGGCTTCGGCGGGGGAGCGGGGTTCGGCGGCGAGTCAGGGGCCGGGCGCCTGTTCAACGAGGTCATG
Organism: Streptosporangium sp. NPDC051023; assembly: GCF_040689595.1. Classification (NCBI taxonomy): domain Bacteria; kingdom Bacillati; phylum Actinomycetota; class Actinomycetes; order Streptosporangiales; family Streptosporangiaceae; genus Streptosporangium; species Streptosporangium sp. NPDC051023. The sequence continues at coordinate 48,247 of NZ_JBFBCE010000017.1, forward strand.
GCAGGGCAGATCTCCTGGCTGCTGCCCTTCGCGGCCGTCGCCCTCGTCGCAGGGCTGGTGCTGACCGCCCGCCGCCCCCTCCGCGAGACCCGCGTGGCGCTGCTGCTGTGGGGCGGCTGGCTCGTGGTCCACTACGTGGTGTTCAGCTTCTCCAGCGGCACCTTCCACCCGTACTACTCAACCGCCATGGCTCCGGCTGTCGCGGCGCTGACCGGTCTCGGCGGGGTGCTGATGTGGCGGGCCCACCGGGAGTCCCCTGCCTGGGTGTGGGTGCTGCCCGCGGCCTTCGCCGTCACCGGAGCGTGGTCCTTCATGGTGCTCCGCCGTACCCCTGAGTTCGTGCCCTGGCTGGCGTGGGCGGTCGCGGGAACGGCGGCGGTCGCGGCGGCCGGACTGCTCCTGGCCGGGCCTGGACGGGTTCTCGCCCGGCGTTTCTCGGTGGTCGCACTGGTCGCCGGGCTGGTCGCCGGACTCGCGGGTCCCACGGCCTACGCCCTGACTCCGCTCGGCTCAGCGGTCAACGGCACCAACCCCACCGCGGGCCCCGAGGGAAGCGGCGGCTTCGGCGGCATGCGGGGACCCGGCGGGATGCCCGGCGGAATGCGGGGCGGCCTGCCCGGCGCCGGTGAGGGCGGTCTTCCCGAAGGCGGTTTCCCCGAGGGATTCCCCGGCGACGGGGCGGGCGGCCGGTACCCGGGCCAGGGTGGCCCCGGCGGCGGCATGCGCGGCGGGTTCGGTGGCCCCGGCGGGGGCGTGAGCGAGCAGATGATCGCCTTCCTGAGAAAGAACATGGGCGGTGCGACCTGGTTGGTCGCGGTGAGCAGCGCGCAGAGCGCCTCGTCGGTCATTCTGTCGACCGGCCTGCCTGTCATCGCCATGGGCGGTTTCACCGGCAGCGACCCGGCCATGACCGTCGACCGGCTCAAAGGACTCGTCGCCTCCGGCGAACTCCGCTATGTGATCCCCGGCGGTGACCGGGGCGGCCCCGACGCGGGTGGCTCGGAGGTGAACACCTGGGTGCAGGCCAACTGCACCGCCGTCGCCGCGGCCGAGTACGGCGGCACTCAGGACGGCCAGTCGCTCTACCGCTGCGGCTGAAACGCGGTCCGAACCTGGCGGAAAGCTATTGACTGAACGGCTAGTCAGTAGTATTGAAGTCGCAGAGCCGCGCTGCTGTAGTCTTGCGCAGTGCAAAGCGGAGGAGGGGCGCGCGGCAGCCGCGCGGACCAGGCGGACCAGCGCCGGGCGGAGCTGCTCGAAGCCGCCCGGCGGGTCGTGCTGGAGCGCGGGCTGGCCAGCACCCGCGTCGCGGACATCGCCAGGGCGACCAATGTGAGCGGTGGTCTGATCCACTATCACTTCGCCACCAAGGACGACCTCATCACCGAGATGCTCCGCAGCACCAGCGAGTCGGAGATCCACCGGCTGAGGGAGATCGTCGCGGAGCCGGGGACCGCCGTCGAGCGGCTCGACCGCGTTCTGCGCTTCTACATCCCGGCGTCCCGCTCCGACCAGAGCTGGATCCTCTGGCTCGACGCCTGGGCCGTCGGGGTGCGCGAGGCGCACGTCCGGGTGATCCTGCTCGAACTTGAGGGCGCCTGGATCGAGATCCTGGCAGGGGTGATCACACAGGGCGTCGCGGCGGGCGAGTTCGCCTGCGACGACCCCCAGGGGGCGGCCGAGCGGATCGACGGGATGCTCGACGGCCTGGTGGTCCGCTACACCCTGCACGCGGGCAACATGTCCCGGGGCAGGCTGCTGCACCACGCCAGGGTCGCCACCGCCCGCGAGGTCGGCCTGGACCCCGCGACCTTCGAGGATCGCCCTCCCGTTTCCGAGAGCTGACCTCGCGCCCGCCGGGACCGGCTCGCCCACTCCGGCGTGCTGACGGCCGCAGGGCGGCCGTCAGCCAAGGACCGGGTAGTTGCTGCGGAACACGTTGCGGGGGTCGCGGGCCCGCTTGACGCCGCGCAGCCGGGCCAGGACGTCGCCGGGGAAGGCCGCGGCCGCCCGCTCCCCGACCCCCAGGAAGGTGTACGGCTTACGACCGCTGGTGTACGGCACCAGCGCGCCCGCGATCTCCTTCTGCCGGGTCTCGGCGGCGGCGACGGCCTCCGCTGTCGGCGTGACGCCGATCATGTAGAGCGAGTAGGGCTCGGACAGGTGGCCGCAGGCCCCGCCGCCGGGCACGGGACGGGCCAGCGCCCCGCCCAGATGACGGATCTGCAGACTGAGCAGCGGGGCGATGGGGTCGGTCAGCAGCACCTCGGCCGCCGCGTCGTCCAGGCCGGTCAGCAACTCGGCGTGGCCGACGCCGGAGGTCGGCTCGGTCGGCTCCGCGCAGATGTCCCCCAGGTTGGCGACCGCCAGCGGTCTGCGGGTGTCGTCGGTCATCCCGCCGATCTCCTCGAAGCGGCGCAGCAGGGCCCGCCCCTCGCCCGCCTCTCCCAGGAAAGCGGTGTCGATCGCGACCAGCGCCTTGCCGCGCAGGGCGTCGGGGAGGAAGGGGAGCGGCGGGAAGTCCAGCAGGTTGAACCAGACGGCGAGCTCCTCGGGGGCCTCCGCGGTGACCTCCCTGAAGGCGGCCAGCACCTCGCGGGCCCGTTCCGCGGGCCATATCAGGCGACCGCCGTACAGGTGGGGAGCGGGGTACAGGTCGAACTCCAGAGCCGTCACCAGCGCGAAGTCGCCGCCACCGCCACGCAGCGCCCAGAACAGCTCGGCATCCGAGTCTGCGGTCACCCTGGTCATGACGCCCTCGGCGTCAACGACGTCGAAGGCGCGGACACTGTCGGCGGCCAGCCCGTGACGGCGGCTGAACCAGCTCAGCCCGCCGCCGAGGGTGTATCCGACCACGTTGGGCACGGGCGAGCTGCCCGCGAGCCCGGTCAGGCCGTGGGGGCTCGCGGCGGACAGCACCTCGCTCCACCGCACGCCCGCGCCCACCCTGGCGGTTCGCTGTCCGGGCCGGATCTCGACGCCGCCGAGCCGTCCGGTGCGCAGCAGGATCACGCCTTCCACGGCGCCGGTCGCTCCGTGGCCGCTCGGCTGTGCGGAGACGGACAGTCCGGCCAGGCGGGCGTAGCGGACCAGCGCCGCCACGTCGGCGGCGTCCTCGGCCTCGACCACGGCCAGGACGGGCTGGTCGACCACGAGGCTCCATGGCCGCCTGGCCTGATCGAAGGTGTCGTCACCCGAGACCAGCACCTGTCCCTTGACCGCGCGTCGCAGGTCGTTCCCGATGGTCATGATTTCTCCCCTTGGTCGGTTTCCTCACTCTGTCGCGCCGGATTTGAGCGCGACTTGGGATTCGTTTGAGGCCGTCCTCAAGTCGGGGATGGACGCCGTCCGGCGGCCATGGCCGGTTACGGACACTTTCTCTGCGCGGCGCTGAAAACACGGAGGGTGAGCAAGGCTTGTCGCGTCGGTCTCCGGTGCGGGTCCGGGGCGATCTCATGGGAGACGGAAATGAGTGCTCTTCGGACGTTGCGGGTGAAGAGCGCCCTGTCCGCACTGGTGATCCTGACCGCGGGAACGACCGCGAGCGCGACCGCGGCGAACACGCGGGCGGGCGACCGGAACTGTGATCCGTGGGCCTTCTGCGTCCGCGCGTCCGACGACGGCGAAGACTGGGACGCCTCCGGCGCAGCGGCGTCCGGCCCGCCCGCCGCCGGGCGGGGGCGACTCGGCGGCCGCGCCTGGTCGGTGGGGGACATCAGCGGCGACACGTGGTGCCTGTACTCACACCCCCGTCACCAGGACGGGATCACCGAGATCCTCGGCGGCCACGTCGGCAATCTCGAACAGTGGGTCAGGGAGCGGGGCGTCCGGTCGCTGAGGTCCTGCTGAGCGGGGCCGACGGCGGTGCGGAGATCAGGCGGGCATCGCGGCGAGCAGGAAGGCCAGACGTGCGGCGGCGTCCTCGATGTTGTCGGCACTGCCGAGCCGGTAACCCCACGAGGTGATGAATCCACCGTCCTGGGAGCATGTCACGGTCTCGGTCAGCGTGCTGCTGAAGCGGTTGCGGACGGACACGTATGCGGGATCGTCGAACGAGACCCTCTGCACGGCCAGATCGGCATGCCGCCGCGCCGCCGCGGCGAACCTTTCGAGACAAGACAGCGTGTCCAGCATCGTGTGTCACCTCCGTCTCGACAGAGAATTGCACGATCTTGGGAGGTTAATCAAGCAATTGCGGATACTAATCCGAGGATTGTTTTGTGAAATCCTCCAACACCCTGACGATCACCGCCCTGGCGTCCTCCCGGAAGGCCGCGACCTCGCAGAACTCCTCAAAGCTCCGCTCGTAGAACGTGATGTCCTCGGGGTCACGCAGGATCAGATCACGGGTCCTCGTCGGCACCGCGACCTGGCTCCTGTCGTAGATCCAGAAGCCGTTGATCGGCGCGGACGGCAGCTGGGTCTCGAAGGGGAGCACCCCGAACTCCACGTTCGGCAGCGCGATGACCGCGAGCAGCCGGTCGAGTTGGCCGCACATCACGTCCGGCGGTGCCAGCCGGTAGCGCAGCGCGGCCTCGGACATGATGAACCTGAACTTCCTGCTCTGGTCGTAAAGGATCTCCTGACGCCGCATCCGCACCCTGATGGCGGCGTCGACCTCGTCGGGCGCGTTGTACAGGCGCTTGATCCGGGTGAAGATGCTCCTGGCGTACTCGGTGGTCTGCAGCAGGCCGATGATCACTCCGGGTTCGACCACCCGGAACATCATGGTCCGCGACTCCAGGTCACGGATGTCCTCCTGTAGCGCCGCCAGGCCGCTGCGGTGCCGCTGCCGCCAGGAGTCCTGGCGTTCCAGTAGGGCCGAGGCCTGCTCGACCAGTTCCTCGACGACCTCGGGGGCGGCCTCGACGGCCTGCCCCCAGAGGGTGACGTCGTCCTCGGTGGCGGTCTGACGTGCGTTCTCGATCCGGGAGACCTTGGACGGCTGCCATCTCAGCCGTTCGGCCAGCTCTTTTCCGGACAGGTGTGCCGCCTCGCGCAGTTGCCGGAGCTGGGCGCCCAGCTCCGTGCGGCCCTGCTGGAACTCGCTCACCCGATCTCTCCTTCGCGGGCCAACCCGGGCGCGGTGCCTCCGTGCCCGCCGGCTTGTCCGCTCCGTGCGTTCGCCCAATCCTCCGCATGGTGCGCATGAGGGTAGACCGAGCAGGCGGATCATGCCATAGCTGACCCCTCAATCGTGATCAATATGTACGGCAAGCACCCGGCGGGCGATATCGGAGAGTAGTTCCCGGGGAACCTCGACCGCCGTCTCGCCCTCCAGGACGTGGCGGAGATCGGACAGGGCCTCGGTGTCGACGACCCGGAGTCCCTGAACCACGATGGTGCCGCGATCGGTCTCGTAGAGGGAGGGGCAGGCGCCCGCCTCCGAAGTGGAGCCGAGAAACCGCAAGCGCATGACTGATTCCTTCCCCGATCCAGCATCTTCGTGCAATTGCACGCAATACTAGAGTTTGGAAGGTTGCAGGAGGGTTGCAATCACTAGAATATGCATATTTCCCCCATCGGGTCGGCGAAAGGGATGTCCGTTCACGGAGGGTGTGAACAGGACAGAGGTCACGAGCGTCACAGCAGGTACGGGGGGATGTCCGCGTACCTGGCACGGAGCTCCTCGCCCAGGGCCTTCGCCTGGGCGTCGAGGCGAGGACTGGCGGCGACACCTCGGCCGAGGAGACCGCGGACGACGAAGTTCAGGGCGTTGAGGTTGGGCAGCTCGAAGCGGTCGACTCTCAGGCGGGCCGTGGCGGGCAGCAACTCCCCGAGACGTTCGGCCGTCAGATAGGTCGAAAGCCAGGCGTACTGCTCCGGGGTGCGGGTCCAGACACCGAGGTTGGCGTTGCCGCCCTTGTCCCCTGAGCGGGCCCCCATGATCGTGCCCAGCGGGACCCGCCTGACCGGCCGCTCATCGTCTCCTGCGGCCCGCTCACGGCCGTTGGGGGCGCCGGGCGCCTCATGCGGCATCGGCGGCGTGGGGAGCGCGTCCGGGGCCGGGGGAGACCCGTGGCCGCCGGGCTCGGCGGCGTCGGGCCCGGGGAATTCGACCTCCCGGCCGTCCAGCCGGACCCGCGCCTGTACGGCGTCCGCCGGGATGAGAGCGGGCCACAGAACGCCGTAGGGGGAGGCGTCACCGGGAGGGGTGAGGCCGTAGCAGCCCGGGTAGCTGGCCAGCCCCGTCTCGACCACGGCGGAGGAGAACAGGCGCCCGGCCCTGCGTCGGTCGGAGTCCATCACGGTGACGCGGAGCAGCGCGGTGCCGCAGGAGGTGGCCTCCGTGGGGAGGACCTCCGTCAGGGAGTCGGTCCCGTGAGGCGTGCTGTCCCCCTCAGGGACGTCCCCGGGCACACCGTGGGACCGGGCGCCCGTCGAGGGGGCGTCCGCGGGGGAGACCGTGCCCGACAGGGGGATCAGCTCGACGTGGACCCGCTCAAAGGAGTCCCTGGGCACGCGCGACCAGATGGCCTCCTGCGCGAGCCGCGCCTTGGCCTCCAGCTCCAGGCCGGTCAGCACCATGGTCATGGAGTTGCGGTAGCCGCCAAGATAGGTGATCGCGACCTTCAGCGTGTCCGGCGGGGCCTCGCCCCGCACCCCCGAGATCCGGACCCGGTCGGGCCCCAGCTGCTCCAGCCGGATCGTGTCGAACCGGGCGACCGCGTCGGGGCCCAGGTACCGGGGAGACCCGATCTCGTAGAGCAACTGCGCGGTGACCGTGCCCACCGAGACCATCCCACCCGTCCCCGGATGCTTGGTGATCACGCTGGAGCCGTCCGCGTGCAGCTCGGCGATCGGGAACCCGCAGCGCGCCAGGCCGGGCACCTCGCCGAAGAAAGCGTAGTTCCCGCCGGTCGCCTGGCAGCCGCACTCGATGACGTGCCCGGCGACCACGGAACCGGCCAGCGCGTCGTGGTCGCCGGGCCGCCAGCCGTACCGCCAGATCCCCGGTCCCGTCACGAGCGCGGCGTCGGTGACCCTGCCGGTCACCACCACGTCGGCCCCCGCCGACAGGGCCGCGGCGATCGGCCTGCCGCCGAGATAGGCGTTCGCGGTCAGCGGCGCGCAGGACAATCGTTCCCCGGTGTCCAGGTTCCGCGCGCCACGCAGGTCGTGCCCGGAAACGTCGTCCCCCGTGACGTGCGCGACCCTGGCGGGCAGCCCGAGCCGGTCCGCCAGCTCGGCCACCGCGCCCGCGCACCCGGCGGGATCCAGGCCGCCCGCGTTGGAGACGATCCTGATTCCCCGGTCCAGGCAGGTCCCGAGGACCTCCTCAAGCTGCCCGAGGAAGGTCGGCGCGTAGCCGGGGCGGCCCTTCAGCCGGTTGCCCGCCAGGATCAGCATGGTCAGCTCGGCGAGCCAGTCGCCGGTGAGCACGTCGATCGGGCCGCCCTCGACCATCTCCCTCGCGGCGGAGAACCGGTCGCCGTAGAAGCCGGAGCAGTTGGCGATCCGCAGCATCAGCCCTCGTTGGTTCCGGGGACCCAGGAAGGAGGACGCTTCTGCATGAAGGCGGTGATGCCCTCCTGTCCCTCGGCGGAGGTGAACCGCTGGGCGGACAGCTCGGCCATGCGGCGCATGCCCTCCTCGACGCTGAGGGCCGGCACCGTCCGCACCAGCTGCTTGGTGAGCGCCAGCGCCTCCGGGCCGCCGCGCAGCAGCATCCCGGTGTAGTGGGCGACCGTGTCGTCCAGGGCCTCCTCGGGCACGGCCCGGGTGAGCAGGCCTATCTCCTGCGCCCTCGCGGCGTCGAAGGTCTCGCCGGTGAGGAAGTACTCGGCCGCGGCCCGGGGGTCGAGCCGCCGCAGCACGGTCACCGAGATCATCGCGGGGACCACGCCGAGCCGTACCTCGGTGAACGCGAACGACGCCGAGTCGGGCGCGATGGCGAAGTCACAGGCCGCGACCAGGCCGAGGCCCCCGGCGCGCGCGGTGCCGTTCAACCGGCAGACGACCGGTTTCGGGCTCTCCCAGATCAGGCTCATGATCTCCGGGAACGAGGCGGTCACCGGCGCCTCGTGGGCGTTGCCCGGTTCCACCCGCTGCTCCTTGAGGTCCGCGCCCGCGCAGAAGACGGGCCCGGTCCCGGTGAGCACGATGACCCGCACGCTCTCGTCGGCGAGTGCCTGGTTGAGCCGCTCCTCCAGGTCGCCGAGGAGCCGTACGGACAGCGCGTTCCGGTTGCGCGGAGAGTCCAGGGTGATCGTGGCGACCCCGCCGGACACCTCCTTGTGCACCAGGCGTTCCACTGGCCAACCCGCGTCGGTGTTCAACCTTGCTCCTTGATCACGGCCAGTACGGCTCCCGCCTCGACCCGCAGGCCCGCTGTCACGTTCAACGCCGACACCGTGCCCGCCGCGGGCGCGGTGACGGGGTGCTCCATTTTCATGGCCTCAAGCACCACGACGACCTGGCCCGCGACGACGGGACCGCCGGGCTCGACGTCGACGCGCAGTACGGTACCGGGCATGGGTGCGAGCAGAGAGCCCGGGACCACCTGTTCCACCGGCTCCCGCAGCCGGGGCAGTGGCGTCAGCCGTACGGGGCCGAGGGGGGAGTCCACATGCGTGACGCCGTCGTAGCGGGCGACGGCGAATCGGTGCCGCACCCCGGCGGTCTCCAGGACGACCAGGCCGGGCGTGGCACTGACCAGGACCGTGCCGGGGAACCCCTCTGCCAGCAGGCCGTCCCTGGTGATCCGGTAGGCGACCTCCGCCTCGGCGAAGGCAACCCGCTGCGGCTGCGAGACCACGTTGCGCCACCCGCTCGGCAGCCCGGCCTGTACGGCCGCCGCCGCCCTGTTCGCCGCCGCTCCCGCGAGAGCCGCCGCGAGGGCGGAGAGCGCCACGGCGGACGTGCCCGGCGGCAACGGCTCCCGCCCCCCGTGGACGCGTCCGGTGAGGTCGTGCTCGTCGAGGAAGCCCGTGTGGGTGGCTCCCGCGAGGAACGCCTCGTGGCGCAGGACCCGCACCAGTAGATCGCGGTTGGTGACGAGCCCGTGGATCGCGGCGTTCGACAGGGCCGTCGCGAGTCTCCGCACGGCGTCGGCGCGGTCCGCGCCGTAGGAGATCAGCTTGGCGAGCATCGGGTCGTAGTGCACACCGACCTCGGAGCCGTCTTCGACACCGGAGTCGAGGCGCAGGCCGTACGGCCCGTGCGGCACAGGAGAGAGGCGGCGGCCGACGCCGGGGACGGCGAGACGGTGCAGGACGCCGCTCTGCGGCAGCCAATCACGGGCCGGATCCTCGGCGCAGAGCCGCACCTCGACGGCGTGGCCGCGGGGACGCGGCGGAGACTCGGGGAGCCGCTCCCCCTCGGCGATCCTGAGCTGGAGCTCGACGAGGTCGACGCCGTACACGCACTCGGTGACCGGATGCTCGACCTGGAGGCGGGTGTTCATCTCCAGGAACGCGACCGTGCCGTCCCTGACGAGGAACTCGACGGTCCCGGCGCCGACGTATCCGACCGCCCTCGCCGCCCTGGCCGCCGCGTCGCACAGCCGGGCCCGCAACGCCGGGGACGCCCCGGGGGAGGGGGTCTCCTCGAGAAGTTTCTGGTGCCGTCGCTGGATCGAGCACTCCCGCTCGCCCAGCGTCCACACCGTCCCGTGCCGGTCGGCCAGGATCTGGACCTCGATGTGCCTGGCGTTCTCCAGCAGGGGCTCGACGAAGACCGTCCCGTCGCCGAAGGCCGCGGACGCCTCGCGCCGCGCGGACTCGACCGCGCCCGCCAGGTCGTCCCCGGCGCGCACGATCCGCATCCCGCGCCCACCGCCGCCCGCGGACGCCTTGACCAGCAGCGGGACGGGCCCCTGTGTCACGGACCCGCACGCCTCGGCGAAGACAGCGCCGAGCTCGCGGAGGTCCCGCGCCAGGTCGTCCGCCGACCGGTCAGGCTTCGCGGTGAGACCGGGCAGCACCGGCACCCCCGCCCCCGCCATCAGGGCCTTGGCCTCGATCTTGGAACCCATCGCGGCGATGGCCTCGGGGGACGGCCCGACCCAGGTCAGCCCGGCCTCCAGCACGGCCAGTGCGAACGCCGCGTTCTCCGACAGGAAGCCGTAGCCGGGGTGGAGCGCGTCCGCCCCTGTCCTGCGGGCCGCGTCGATGATCGTCTCGGCGGACAGGTAGGTCTCCGCGGGCCTGGCCCCGGGCAGCCGCACGGCGTGGTCGGCCTCTGCGGCGTGCGGCGCGTCCGCGTCGGCGTCGGAGAAGACCGCGACGGTCTCGATGCCGAGGTCACGGCAGGTGCGGAAGACACGGCGGGCGATCTCGCCCCGGTTGGCGACGAGCAGGCGGCCGATCACGGCCCGGCCCGCGGCACCGGGCGCCGGTGGTGCGTTCATGGTCACGGTCACATCCGGAAGACCCCGAAGCCGGAGGGCTCGGGGACGGGCGCGTTGTTGACGGCGGACAGGCACAGGCCGAGAACGGTCCTGGTGTCGCGGGGGTCGATGACGCCGTCGTCGTAGAGCCGTCCGGAGAGGAAGAACGGCAGCGACTCGGCCTCGATCTGCGCCTCGACCAGCGCCCGCATCGCCGCGTCACCCTCCTCGTCGTAGACCTGCCCCCTGGCCTCAGCGGCGGCCCTGCCCACGATGGACAGCACTCCCGCGAGCTGGGCGGGCCCCATGACGGCCGACTTCGCGCTCGGCCACGCGAACAGGAATCGGGGATCGTAGGCTCGGCCGCACATGCCGTAGTTGCCCGCGCCGTACGAGGCGCCCATGACGACCGTGAGGTGCGGGACCGTCGAGTTGGAGACCGCGTTGATCATCATGGCGCCGTGCTTGATGATGCCGCCCCGCTCGTAGTCCCTGCCGACCATGTAGCCGGTCGTGTTCTGCAGGAAGACCAGCGGGGTGCGCGACCGGCAGGCGAGCTGGACGAACTGCGCCGCCTTCTGCGCCTCCTCGCTGAACAGCACGCCGCGGGCGTTGGCGAGGACGCCGATCGGGTAGCCGTGCAGCCGTGCCCATCCCGTCACCAGGCTCGTGCCGTACAGGGGCTTGAACTCGTCGAAGTCACTGCCGTCCACGATCCGCACGATCACCTGGCGCGGGTCGAACGGGATCCGCAGGTCCTCGGGCACGATCCCCAGGAGTTCGTCCTCGTCGTACAGCGGCTCCCGTACGGCGTGCGCGACGGCCCCGAGCCTGCGTAGGTTCAGGCCCTTGACGATCCGCCGCCCGATCCGTAGGGCGTCGTGCTCGTCGGCGGCCAGATGGTCGGCCAGGCCACTGACGCGGGCGTGCATCTCGGCGCCCCCGAGCGACTCGTCGTCCGACTCCTCCCCGGTGGCCATCCTGACCAGCGGAGGCCCGCCGAGAAAGACCTTGGCCCGTTCCCTGACCATGACCACGTGGTCACTCATCCCGGGGACGTAGGCCCCGCCCGCCGTCGAGCTGCCGAACACCAGGGCGATCGTTGGGATCCCGGCCGCGGACAGGCGGGTCAGGTCGCGGAAGACCCGGCCGCCCGGAATGAAGATCTCCTTCTGAGTCGGCAGGTCGGCCCCGCCGGACTCGACCAGGTTGACCAGCGGCAGCCTGTTCTGGAAGGCGATGTCGGCGGCCCTGAGCGTTTTGCGCAGGGTCCACGGGTTCGTCGAGCCGCCCCGAACCGTCGGGTCGTTGGCGACGATCACGCACTCGACCCCCTCGACCACCCCGACGCCGGTGACCACGCTCGCCCCGACGGGGAACTCACTGCCCCAGCCTGCCAGCGGCGAGAGCTCCAGGAAGGCCGAGTCGGGGTCGACCAGCAGCTCGATCCGCTCCCTGGCCGGCAGTTTGCCCCGTGCGCGATGCCGCTCCAGGTGCCTGGCTCCGCCGCCCGCGACCGCCCTGGCGTGCTCGGTCTCGAGCGCGGCGAGCTTGGCGAGCATCGCCTCGCGCCGTGCCAGGTAATCGGCCCCCGAGGTGTCCAGCGGGGTCACGCGCGGCCTGCCGCCCCGGTGGGAGCGGGCCGTGCCCGTCCGTCCCGGCTGGTCGGCGCCTCGGCCTCGACGATCACGTCAGTCAACGTAGCCCAGAACCCACGCCTCTGCCAGAGGGCGTGACGGCTCCCGCGCCGGAGCCGGTGACGGCGCATCGGGACCGGGCGGGCAACCGCACGGCCCCTCGCGGAGATCCCGTACGAGGTTCCGCACGGGCTCCCGCGAGGACTCCTGCGCGGGTTTCTGTGTGGGTTTCTGTGCGGGCTCTGTCAGGTGCAGTGGCTCCAGCCGCTCTTCCAGACGGCCGTGCCGTACATGCCGCCCCACATGACGCACTTTTTGACGGCGGCGAGCCGTACCGGGCCCGCGTAGGCCGTGAAACTGCCCGGGTTCGCGGCGGACGCGCCGCCCTGCACCTGGAGCGTGGCGTTCATCTTGATCTTTCCTGGAACCATGTACTTCGACATGGTGACGACGCAGTTCTTGCCCGCGGCGGAGCTGTAGAGCAGGTAGACGGTCGCGGCGCCCAGGCCCCTGGAGTCGATCACCTTGTAGCCCGAGCCGCAGACACCGGTCGCGGTGTAGATGTTCGGCTTCTGCGGCGGGGGCGTGGTGGGTTTCACGGTGGGTGTCGCCGTCGGTTTCACGGTCGGTTTGATCGTGGGTTTCACGGTGGGTGTCGCCGTCGGTTTCACGGTCGGCTTGACCGTGGGCTGCACGGTCGGCTGCACGGTCGGTTTCGCGGTGGCCGAGGGCTCACCGGGCTCGGACGATCCACCCCCCGGGTCGTCCCCGCCCGCCTTCTTCGTCGGCTCGTGGCTTGGCTTGGGGGACGGCTTGGCCGTCTGCTCCGGCACCGGCTTCGCGGTGACGCGGGCGACGGGCTCGGCCGTCCTCTTCCGTGTCGGGCTGGGCTTGGGAGACTTCCACGTGGAGGGCGGGGTGTCGGGGGTGAGCGCGGGATCGGGTTCCCCGGCCCCCTGCGGCGGAGCCGCGGAGACCGCGGCCTGCGCGCTGGAGGCCTTCTGGCCGCTTTGAAGGAGCACGACGGCGCCCGCGGTCACGCCGAGCGCGGCGATCCCGGCGACTCCGGCGAGCAGCAGGCCGCCGGGGCGCCGCGTCTTCCGCTCGCGCCGCGGCGGTTCCTGGGGCGGGGCGGGCGGTACCGGGGGCGGGGCAGCAGGCTGGGCGGCGGGCTGGGCCATGGGCGGCGCGGCGGCGGTCGCGGCTGCCTGCCGCCGGATCGGCGAGGGGACCGTCGCCCCCATCAGGTGGCCGACCAGTTCCTCCGCGGTCGGGCGCAGTGACGGATCCTTCGACAGGGAGGCGGCGACCAGCTCGCGGAGCTGTCCCTCGATGCCGCTCAGGTCCGGTTCGACGGTCAGGATCCGGTTCATCACCACGGCGATGGAGTCCGAGCCGAACGCCGGTCTCCCGGTCGCGGCGAAGACCATCGTGACGCCCCAGGCGAACACGTCGGCGGCCGACGTCACCTCGCCGTCGCCGAGCTGCTCGGGGGAGAGGTAGGACGGCGTCCCCATCGCCATCCCGGTCGCGGTCATCCCCGGGGAGTCCAGCGCCCTGGCGATGCCGAAGTCGATGACCACGGGCCCCTCCGGCCCCATCAGCACGTTGGCGGGCTTGAAGTCCCTGTGCAGGATCCCCGCGCGGTGGATGGCCGCCAAGGCGGTCGCGGTGCTGATGGCCAGGCGCTCGAGCGCGGCGCCGCGCCGCGGGCCCTCCCGGTCGACCATCTGGCGCAGGGACGGGCCGGGCACGTACTCGCTGACGATGTACGGCTGACTGCCCACGAGGTCGGCGTGGAGCACGGGGGCGGTGCAGAACCTGGCCACCCGCTGGGCGACGGAGACCTCTCGCAGGAACCGCGTCCTGGCCTCGGGGTCGATCGCGAGCCCGTGGTGGAGAAGCTTGACGGCCACCTGCTCGCCCTCGGGCCCCCTGCCCAGATAGACGACGCCCTGGCCTCCCTCGCCGAGCCTGCCGGTCAGCTCGAACGGCCCGAGCCGCGGAGGATCCTCCGCCGCGAGCGGCTGTACCACGATGACCCCCCGACAAAACCTGCGAATTGGGTTATGTGGTGCAGAACGCTACCAGTGTGAACGCTGGTCCGGACGATCTCCGCACAACCGCCATGTGCGGTGACCTTGACGATCTCCCGATCCGTCGCCGGCGGACCGGGTCGGGGAGAGCGCCGCTCAGATGGCCTTGCCGGGATTGAGGATGCCGAGCGGGTCGAACACCTGCTTGATCCCGTGATGGATCTCCTGGGTGACAGGCCCGGCCTCCAGCGAGAGCCAGCGCCGCTTCAGCAGCCCGACCCCGTGCTCGCCGGTCAGCGTGCCGCCCATCTCCAGGGCCTCCCTGAAGACCTCGTCGGCCGCCGCCCACACGTTCGGCGGCGGCTCCGCCAGGCCGTGGTCGAAGATGAAGACGGGGTGCAGGTTGCCGTCACCCGCGTGCGCGACCGTGGCGATCAGCACATCGTGCCTCGCCGCGATGGCCTCGATCTTCTCGATCATGTACGGCAGCGCGGAACGCGGCACGCACACGTCCTCGACCAGGCACTTACCGAGCCGTTCCTTGGCCTGGTAGGCCATCCTTCTAACCCCGACCAACTCCTCGGCCTCCTGCGGGGAGGAGGAGACGGCGACGAAGGGCGAGCCGTTCGCGGTGCACAGCTCCGCCATGCGCTCGGCGACGGAGGGGCCGTCGGCCGCGTCCGACTGTGCGATCAGCATCGCCTGGGTCGAGGCCTCGAGCCCGATGTTCCGCCAGTCGTCGATGGCCTTGAGCGTGGTGCGGTCGAGCATCTCGAGCAGCGAGGGCTGGCATCCCGCCGCGATGATCGCCGCCACCGCGGAGGCCGCGTCCCTGAGGGAGGTGAACTCGGCCGCGATCGTCGCGGGGTAGACCGAGGGGGCCCTGCGCAGCCGTACGGTGGCGGCGGTGATCACCCCGAGCGTTCCCTCCGAGCCGACGAACAGCCCGGTCAGGTCGTAGCCCGTCACGCCCTTCACCGTGCGCCTGCCGGTGTTCAGGATCCGCCCGTCCGCCAGGACGACCTCGAGACCCAGCACGGAGTCGCGGGTCACGCCGTACTTCACGCACCGCAGCCCGCCCGCGTTGGTCGCCAGGTTGCCGCCGATCGTGGAGATCTCGTAGGAGGAGGGGTCGGGCGCGTACATCAGCCCGTGCTGGCGGGCGGCCCTGTCCAGGTCGGCGGTGATCACGCCGGGCTCGACCACGGCGATCTCGTCGGCGGGGGAGAGCTCTCTGATCGCCGTCATCCTGTGCAGTGCCAGGACGACACCCCCGTCGACCGACGTCGCCCCGCCCGCGAGCCCGGTCCCGGCACCCCTGGGCACCACGGGCACCCGGTGCGCCGTGGCCCAGCCGAGTGTGGCGACCACGTCCTGCCTGCTCTCGGCCAGCACGACAGCCAGCGGCTTGCCCGGGACGAGGAAAGTCCTGTCCCGTGCGTATGAGTCGGTGACGTCGGGATCCGTCAGGACCTTCTCCGGCGAGAGGGCCGCGACGAGTTCGGAAATAGCGCTCACAAAGGGACTGTACGACGTGTCCCCGAGGAGGGAGACACCCCGGGGCGGGCGGACGTCACCGGAGGGCGGGAGGGAGCGATCTTTCGGCGAAGGGAGCCGCGAAATCTATGGCCTTCGCGAAGAAAGCCCAGGTCTTTGGGGGTATGAGTCGAAATTTCGTGCAAGAAAAGCCCATGACGTGATTATGCGAGCGAGGGCCGGTGAGGGTTCTCCCAACTGTGTTGATGCGGCGGTCCGGAAGGAGAAGTTTCGGTTCGTACGGCCGCCGCCCAACCGAAGGGAGCCGGCTGTGACGACTGTGCAACAGCGGCCCGCGGTCGCCACCAGCAGGGGAAGGGTGATCGTCTCATGGCTGTCGTCGACGGACCACAAGGTCATCGGCTACCTCTACATGATCACGTCGTTCGTGTACTTCCTGATCGGCGGGATCATGGCCCTGATCATCCGGGCGGAGCTGGCGCAGCCGGGACTCCAGTTCGTCAACCAGGCCTCCTACAACGCGCTGTTCACCATGCACGGCACCCTGATGCTGCTGTTCTTCGCCACGCCGCTGTTCGCCGGATTCGCCAACGTGGTCATGCCGTTGCAGATCGGCGCGCCCGACGTGGCCTTCCCCCGGCTCAACATGGTGAGCTTCTGGCTGTTCGCGTTCGGGGGGCTCATCGCGCTCAGCGGGTTCCTCACCAACGGGGGCGCGGCCGACTTCGGCTGGACGGGGTACGCCCCGCTCTCGGTCGCGACCTTCTCCCCGCAGACCGGCGGTGACCTGTGGATCGTCGGCCTGGTGATGTCGGGCCTCGGCACGATCCTCGGCTCGGTCAACTTCATCACCACGATCATCTGCATGCGCGCCCCCGGTATGACGATGTTCCGCATGCCGCTGTTCACCTGGAACGTGCTGCTGACCGGTGTGCTCGTGCTGATCGCCTTCCCGGTGCTGGCCGCCGCGCTGCTGGCGCTGGAGGCCGACCGTAAGCTCGGCGCCCACGTCTACGACGCGGCCACCGGCGGGCCGCTGCTCTGGCAGCACCTGTTCTGGTTCTTCGGCCACCCCGAGGTGTACATCATCGCGCTGCCGTTCTTCGGCATCATCACCGAGGTGATCCCGGTCTTCAGCCGCAAGCCGATCTTCGGCTACATCGGCCTGGTCGGCGCGACCATCGCCATCGCCGGGCTCTCCGTCACCGTGTGGGCGCACCACATGTTCGCGACCGGCCGGGTGCTGCTGCCGTTCTTCTCGTTCATGACGTTCCTCATCGCGATCCCGACCGGGGTGAAGTTCTTCAACTGGGTCGGCACGATGTGGCGGGGACACCTGTCCTTCGAGTCGCCCATGCTGTTCTCGATCGGCTTCCTGGTCACCTTCCTGTTCGGCGGCCTGACCGGTGTCATCCTGGCCTCGCCGCCGCTGGACTTCCCGGTGACCGACTCCTACTTCGTGGTGGCCCACTTCCACTACGTCGTCTTCGGCACCGTGGTGTTCGCGATGTTCGCGGGCTTCTACTTCTGGTGGCCCAAGATGACGGGCAGGATGCTCAACGACACCCTGGGCAAGGTGCACTTCTGGCTGCTGTTCATCGGCTTCCACGCCACCTTCCTGGTGCACCACTGGCTGGGCGCGGAGGGCTTCCCGCGCCGCTACGCCGACTACAGCCCGCTGGACGGTTTCACCGGCCTGAACCTGTTCTCCTCGATCGGCTCCTTCGTCCTCGGCGTCTCCACGCTGCCGTTCCTCTACAACGTCTGGTGGACCTTCCGTAACGCGCCGAGGGTGACCGTCGACGACCCCTGGGGGTTTGGCAACTCGCTGGAGTGGGCGACCTCCTGTCCGCCGCCGCGGCACAACTTCACCTCGCTGCCGCGTATCCGGTCCGAGCGCCCCGCGTTCGACCTGCACCACCCCCGGATCGAGGAGCCGCGCGAGCTCGACCAGGCCGCCTCACCGGAATAACCCTGACCGGCCCGCCGCCGGGGCCGTCCCGCGGTCCGCCGCGCCTCCCCCGCTCACCGCCCCAGGGGCCATGTCTCGCCCGGAGGGCGGTCTTTCGCATGCCGCGTCCCGGCTTTCACCGTGCTGACCTGCTGTGAAACCGCCAATGTCACAAATGCATTGGAAACCATCACCATTTCATGACAATTGGCGATTCATTACAGTTTTACAACATCATTCAGCGTCTTTACTCCTGCTTTACCTTCTCGTCTAACGTCCCGCTCGGTGCGTACATAAGGCGCATCGGGGACGTCCGCGCCCGGCGAACCCGGGCAGGGAGGGTAAGCGTTGTCCAGCAAAGGCAGGGGCGCCCGAAAGCGCCTGCTCGCGATAGTGCCCGTCATCGGCCTGGCCGCCGCGGGGCTGGCGGTGGGCGGTGCGTCGGCGCAAGCAGACAGCTCAGCCGCGCGGTACCAGCCGACCGCAGCCGACTACTACATCAACTACGCTCCGCCCAGGGACGAGCCCGACGTGCAGGACCCGGCCGCGCCCAACTCGAGGGAGCGGCGGATCAGCCCGTCCAGGCAGATCGCCCAGAAGTACTCCGAGGGAAACCCCGCCGCCGCGCGGGTTCTCGCCGCCCGTGAGGCGGAGGCGATCAGGACCGGCCTCAACCCGGCGGATCTGCTGTTCAAGAAGGCGAAGGTCGCCAAGCAGGCCAAACTCCTCACCCTCTTGGTGGAGTTCAACGACAAGGCCAACGACGACTTCTCCGGCTTCAAGCGCCCGCCGAACGTGAACGACGACGACCCGGCCCACTGTGTCACCGAGCCGGCGGGCACCCTGCTCAACGGCCCGCTGCACAACAAGATCCCGAACCCGGCGTCCTTGGCACACAAGGACAACAACAGTTTCTGGGTGCCTGACTTCAGCCCCGACCATTTCAACAAGATGCTTTACAGCAAGGACGGCATCACCCAGCGCGTCCGCCCTGACCTGATCGATCCGCGGGACGGTCGTAAGGGCATCGACATCTCCAAATACACGATGAAGAACATGTATGAGGAGTTGTCCAAGGGTGCCTACACGGTCACCGGCCAGGCCAGCCCGTGGATCAAGGTCCCGCACTCGGAGGCCTACTACGGCGCGCGTGCCTGCGGCAAGGAAGCGCAGGACATGACCGGCCACCCGAGCAACGCGCTCGGCCCCGGCCAGCTCGCCATCGACGCGGTCGACACCCTGGCCGCCGCCGACCCGAACTTCCCCTGGGCCGACTACGACGTCGAGGACGTCGCGGACTCCGACGGTGACGGCAACTTCGCCGAGCCCGACGGTGTGGTCGACCACCTGGTGCTGGTCCACGCGGGCAAGGACAAGTCCTCGGACGGCGGCGCGGAGGGCACCTACGCGATCTGGGCGCACTCCAGTGCGGTCGCGGGCGGCTACAAGGTCCCCGGCAAGAACGTGAAGATCTCCAACTACATCGTGCAGCCGGAGGACTCGGGCGTCGGCGTCTTCGCCCACGAGTACGGCCACGACCTCGGCCTGCCCGACCTCTACGACACCACGGGCAACGCCTCCTCGGCCGTCGACTTCTGGGACCTGATGTCCAGCGGCTCCCACAGCGGCCCGATCTTCCAGTCGATGCCGGCCCACATGGGCCTGTGGGACAAGTGGGTCCTCGGCTGGGCCAACCCCAAGGTCTTCAACCCCGGTGACAGCTCCCGCGTGGTGACCGTCGGTCAGTCCTCGCGCACGCCCAAGTTCACCGAGGACGGCGTCCGGGTGAACCTGGCCAGCGCGCCGCTGAAGATGATCGAGCCGCACAGCGGCACCAAGGCGTGGTGGTCCAACCTCGACCAGGAGTGGGCCGACGTCAAGTTGACCCGCGAGGTCCAGGTGCCCGCGGGCACCGACGTGAAGTTCTGGCTCTGGAACAACTACGAGATCGAGCAGGACTGGGACTTCGGCTTCATCGAGGTCTCCACCGACGGCGGCGCCACCTGGGCCCCGCAGAAGGTCTACACCGAGGGCGGCGCCCTGGTCTCCACCGGCGACGACTACCCCGACCCGAACAAGAACCTCTCCAAGTTCGGCAACAGGAAGTACGGCCTCACCGGTAACACCGACGGCTGGCGGCACGACTACGTCGACCTCGCTCCGTTCGCCGGCAAGACCGTCAAGCTGCGGCTGACCTACAACACCGACGCGGCCTTCACCCCGCGCAGCTGGCACGCCGACGACTTCGCGCTCACCAGCGGCACCCAGACCGTCTGGAGCGACGACGTCGAGGGCGGCAACAAGGGCTGGACGGCCAGTGGCGGCACCTACACCAACAGCCACGGCCAGGGCTGGGGCATCAACGACGGCTTCCGCGAGATCTCCCGGTTCTACCTCGCCGAGTGGCGCAACTTCGACGGCTTCGACAAGGGCCTGCAGTACACCTACACCACCGACTACTCACGTGAGGGCGCGTGGAAGGTGGAGAAGGTCAAGTACAACGCCCCGGGCCTGCTGGTCTGGTACCGCGACTCGACCTTCACCAACAACAGCCTGTCCAACAACCTCGAACTGCCGCCGAGCATCGGTTCCAAGGGCAGCCTGATCCTGGTCGACTCCCACTTCGACCCGCTGCGGCGGACCGGCGTGGCCGCCGACAAGGACACCACCCGCCTGAAGAACATGCAGGGACGCGTGCAGACCTCGAACGCGGCCTTCTCCTTCGGCAAGACCTACCCCTTCAAGGAGTGCATCGAGGGGCAGGGCGAGCCCTTCAGCGAGTACTGCACCAACATCGGCAAGCTGCCGGCCGTACCGGAGTTCACCGACGCGAAGACCTGGTACCCGGGCTTCGAGTCCCGTGACGGCGGCCTGTACTACCGGGACTTCGACGCCTCCGTGGTCGTCCCGTCCAAGGGCGACCAGCAGTACAGCACCCGGGTCGTCAACGCGGACGGCAGCCCGGCGAAGGAGCTGTACGGCACCGACCTGGGCAACGGCAACGTCCTGGGCACCGGCAACCCCGGTGACGAGGGCAAGGCACTGGGCGTCAAGTTCAAGCTGCTCAGCCCGCTGCCCGGCGACCTCGGCGTTCTGCTCCAGGTGACCCCGCCGAAGAAGTGACCCAAGGGGGACACGCCCCCGTCCGGTGATCGTGGGCGGGAGGCGACCCCGTCGGGGAGAAAGCGCCGGTTGACCGGCCAGTAGGGCCCCGCCGTCATCGACGGCGGGGCCCTACGATCTGACGGGGAAGTATCCGATCGAAAAGGGGCAGTGTGGGAGAGCTTCGAAGCAAGGCCGAGCACACCGAGGCCGTCCGGACCGGGCGCCGGATCTGCGTGGTGGTCAACACGCACTCGCGCCGTGGCCGCCGCCTCTACCCCCGGGTGATCGGCACGCTCCGTGCCGAGGGCTTCGAGCCGATCCGGGCCTTCGCCGTGGTCGACCCCAAACGCCTGCGCGCCACGCTGGACGCGGCCCTGGCCGAGGGCCCTGACCTGCTCGTCGTCGGTGGCGGCGACGGCACGCTCAGCGCCGCCGTCAAGCACGTCGCCCGCCGCGATGTCGCCCTCGGGGTGCTGCCCCTGGGCACGACCAACAACTTCGCCCGCAGCCTTGGCCTCCCGCTGGACCTGCCGGGCGCGATCCGGGTGTTCAGCACCGGCAAGGTCGCCGACATCGACCTGGGCGTCGCGGGCGACAGGGAGTTCGCCAACCTGGCCAGCTTCGGTGTCTCCGTCGAGGTCGCGGGCACGGTCCGTCCCTGGCTGAAGCGCCTTCTCGGGCGCGCGGCCTACCCGCTGACCGCTCTGACGATCCTGCCCCGCCACCGGCCCTTCCGCGCCTTCATCACGGCCGACGGGCGCCGTCACGAGCTGCTCACCCACCAGCTCAACATCGCCAACGGCCGCTTCCACGGCGGCTGGCAGGTGGCCAGGGACATCAGCATCGACAACGGCAGGCTCGTCGCCTACCAGCTCGGTTCAGGCAAGCGCCTGAGGCTGCTGGTCGAGACCCTGGTGCGCGCGACCACGGGCCGCTGGCGCAGCCTCGCGGGCGGCCCCTTCGTCGTCGGCCAGGAGATGTACCTGGAGACCGACCCCCCGATGGCGGCCGACGTCGACGGCGAGGTTCGCCTGATGACCCCCATCACGATCAGGACCGTCCCCAACGGCCTGCGCGTGATGGTCCCGGACGACTTCGTCGACTCCTGACACCGGTCACGGGCGCAGGCCCGCGGACGATCACGCGATCACGGTGAGCCTCACGGCGCCGTCGTTTCCGCATACCGGTTCTCGGGGCGGGGGAGTCCGAGCAGGCCGCGCAGGGTGTCCGCCTCGTACTCGGCCCGGAAGGCGCCGCGCCGTCGCAGCTCCGGCACGAGTCCCGTGGTGATCGCAGTCAGGTCGTGCGGCAGCCTGCCGGGGCGGAGCCGGAAGCCGTCGAGCCCGGCGTTCCGCCAATCGAGCAGCAGGTCGGCGAGCTCCTCCGGAGTACCGGTGAAGATCTCGGCGTCGGAGGTGAGCGGCGCCCCGTCCAGCTCGTCCAGCCGCGCCTTGCCGACGGCGGCCTCACCGGGGGTTTCGTCCAGGAAGACAACCAGGTCGGCGAACGTCTTGAGCGGCGCTCCCTCGCGCTGGACGGCCGCCTCCGCCGTGCGGACCTCGGCGAGGATCGTCACGGTCTCGGCGCGCGAGTGCGGGGTGACGAAGACAACATCGGCCCCGCGCGCCGCGAACTCGTACGGCACGGTGGCGTGCGCGAGCGCGGTGACCAACGGCTGTCCCTGCGGCGGGCGCGGCGTGATCGAGGGTCCGCGGACGCTGAAGTGCGCCCCCTCGAAGTCGATGTGGTGCAGCTTGTCGCGGTCGACGAACCGGCCGGTCGCGGCGTCGCGGATCTCCGCGTCGTCCTCCCAGCTGTCCCAGAGCCGCCGCGTGACCTCGACCGCGTCGGCCGCCTCGTCGAACAGCTCGCGGATGCTCAGCCCGCGCGCCTCGGCGATCTCCCGCCATCGGCGGGCTTTCGCGGCCCGGTCGCCGCGGAACAGCGTGTTGCCTTTGGAGATCAGGTTGTCGGGCTCGGGGTCGACGGCGGGCAACGGGCCGTCCGGGTCGTACGCCGACAGATCGCGGCCCCAGATCGCCTCGATGTGCAGTATCGCGTTCTGCGGGCTGACCTGGGCCCTGCGGATCTCGGCGGCTCGTTCGGCGGCCTCCTGCGGGGTGTCGCCCAGCACGTAGGTGACGGAGGGGAGGATCTTCAGATCCTCGTGGCGGCGGCCGTACTTGGCCAGCCGTCCCTTGACGTCCTTGTAGAAGGCGCGGCCTTGTGATCCTTCGACGGCCCGCGGCGGCGGTCCTACCGCCGCGCGGCGCGCAGGAAGCGGTTGCGGATCCTGTCGAGCAGCATCGGCTCCCGCTCGGGGGCGATCCCCTCGCGCGCCCGCCGCAGGGTTTCGAGGGCCTCGGCGGCCGAGGGCCGCTTGGCCGGTGAGCGGTCGCGCATCCGCCGCAGCAGGTCCATCACCTCGGCGGGGACGCCCGCGCGGCCGCCGTCGAAGGGGGGCTCCGCGTCCGGATCCGGCGGCGGCAGCTCACCGGTCAGCAACTGGAAGGCGATCACTCCCGCGGCGTACACGTCGGCGGCGGCCGTCATCCGCTCCGGCCTGGCCTGGCACTCGGGGGCGACGTAGTGGGTGTCCAGGACGTTGGGAAGCTCGTTGGCCACGGTGTGCGGGCGAGGCCCGGGCTTGGCGTAGTCGAACCCGGTCAGCATCGCCCGGCCGTCCTCGGTGACGAGCACGCAGGCGGGGCTGAGCGCCCGGTGGATGACGTTGTTCGCGTGGACATGGGCCAGCCCGAGCAGCATGTCCTCGATCACGTCGAGCCCGGCGCCCGTGGACGGCGTCCGCCTGGTGTCCGACAGGTGCAGGTGCAGCGACCGGCCGTGCACGTCGTCGAGGACCAGCACGAACCGGCTCTCGTCGTCGATCGCGAAGAAGTCGCGGGAACGCACGACGCACGGGTGCGGGGGGATCCGGGTGAGCGACTGGTAGGCGTTGGCGATCAGCCGCCGCTCGGCCGCCCTGGGCTCCTCCTCGGCCAGCGGGTCGGCGCGGTAGACCCGCAGCAGTACCGTCTCACTCCCCGGGAGCGTCGCGTTGATCGCCCGGTACTCGGTGATCCGGTTGTCCCCGCCGAGCTGTTCCTCGACCTCCCAGTTGCCGAAGCGCGGAGGCGAGGTCGACCGCCGCACGCTGCCGTTCAGCGCCTCGATGATCGCGGTGCGGTACGGCGTCGCGTCCGGCGTGTAACCGCGCCTGACCCGGGAGACGTCGCTCAGCGTGCGGACCAGGCCCGGCAGGTTGGTAACGTGCCGGGAGTCACGGCCCGCCGGGTCGACGAGCTCCGCGTCGGCGCCGGTCAGTACGACGACACTGTCGACGTACACCCGCTCCAGCTCCCTGTGGCTGTGGGTGAGCAGGCCCTTGAGTGCCCGCCCGTTGCCGCGCAGCTTGACCACGGGGGAGCCGAAGGCGTCCCGCCGGGCGGGGAACCAGCGCGTCCCCGCGACCTCGATCCTGCCCCTGGTGCCCTTGACGTCGATGAGGCAGAGGGAGTGACGGGTCACCACGATCACGTCGACCTCGAAACCGTCGTCGCCTCGCGGCACCTCGATGTTGTGCAGCAGCAGCCAGTCGTCCGGCGCGTTGTCCCGCAGATGCGCGATGACCCGCCGCTCAGCGTCGTTGACCGGGCGTCCGCCGCCGACGATCTGTGCCATCTCTAGCGTTCCGCCCTTCTTCGCTGCACCTGAAGTAGGGCAAGGGTCTCATGATCTCGCCTGTCCCTACTTTTCGCCACTCCGCGGAGTAGGCTCGGCTGGCGTGGAACCCATGGAGATCACCGCGGGGACGCTGCACCTGCGGCCGTGGAACCTGACCGAGACCGATGCCCGGGCGGCGGCGCTGGCGCTGCGCGATCCGGAGGTCCGCCGCTGGTCCACCGCCCTGCCCGCGGGCGCCGACGAGAGGGCGTGGCTCGCCCAGCGCGTCCAGGACTGGACCGACGGCTCCTCGGCCTCCTTCGCCATCGCCGACGCGACGACCGGGGAGGTTCTCGGTCACATCAGGGTCAGGATCCTGGGCGGACGCGGAGAGGTCGGTTACTGGGTCCTGCCCGCGGTCAGGGGCCGCGGCGTCGCCACCCGGGCGTTGGGCGCGGTCGGCCGGTGGGCGTTCGCCTTCCTCGGACTGTCCCGTCTTGACCTGCGGCACGCGACGGGCAACGCCGCCTCGTGCAGGGTCGCGGCCAAGAACGGGTTCGCCCTGACCAGGCTCCTGTCCGAGCCCTCGTGGGACGAGGAGGAGGGGACCGTCGAGTTCCACCTGCACACGCTCTCGCCCTGACGTGCGCCGTCAGCGCGGCCCCGGCGTCGCGGATGCCCGCCGCCTTCTTCCGGTGAAACCGGTGAGCACGATCCCACCCCCGGTGACGGCCGCGACGGCCGCGCAGCCCAGCAGCGTGCCGTCCGTTCCCGCGGACAGGCCCGCTCCGCCCACGATCGCGGCCATCAGGGCGACGCCGAGCGGTGAGCCGACGTAGCGGGCGGTGTTGCCCGCGCCCGCCCCCATCCCGGCCCGGTGCGGCGGCACGCTCTCGATCGCCAGGTGGGTGAGGGAGGCGTTGATCAGGCCGCTGCCCGCGCCCGCGACGGCCAGGCCGAGCACGATCCTGCTCCAGCCGGTGTGGCTCGCGGCGCCCACCAGGGGAAGCGTGCCCGCGGCGGCCAGCAGCAGTCCGAGCCCGAGGCCGCCGCGCGCCGTCAGCGGCAGGCGGCGGGCCTGCAGGGCGGTCAGGAACGAAACCCCTGACCACACGGCGAGCAGGGCGGCGCCGCCCATCGGCGACAGGCCGCGGGAGAGCTGAAGCACGGTGGGCAGGAAGCTCATCAGCCCGACCACCACGATTCCGACGACGAGGGCCCCGCCGGTGGCGAGGAAGAAGAGCGGGCGCAGGAACAGCCCCAGGTCGAGCAACGGGGCACGGCGGCGCCGTTCGACCACCACGAAGGCGCCCAGCAGCAGCGCGGTGGCGGCGAACGCGGCGGTGACGACAGGACGGGACCAGCCGCTGCGGCCCTCGGTCACCGCGGTGACCAACGCGGCGAGCCCCAAGGCCAGCAGGAGGGCACCGGACAGGTCGAGCCGCCGGGGCCGAGCCGCCCTCGACTCGGGCAGCCGTCCGGTCGCGAGCACGGCCAGCAGCGCCGCCGCCGCGGCTATCAGCCAGTAGATCGCCCGCCAGTTCGTCACCGTGGCCAGCGCGCCGGAGATCAGCGGGCCCGTCGCGATGCCCAGGCCGAGCATGGCGCCGTAGCGGCCGGTCGCGCGCAGGCGCTCGCGCCCGTCGGGAAAGGCGTGCCCGAGAGTGCCCAGACCGGCGGTGAGCAGCCCCGCGCTCGCCGCCCCCTGGGCCAGCCTGGCCGCGACGAACATCGCGGTGTTCACCGACAGCGCGGCCATGACGCTCGCGGCGGCCAGTGCCCACATGCCCGTCAGGTAGACGCGCCGCCGTCCGTAGTTGTCCGCCAGGTCTCCCGCGATCAGCAGCAGGGCCGCCAGGCCGAGCGCGATCGCGTTCAGCAGCCAGGCGGGCCCTGAGGGGCCGGAGCCGAGCGCGCGCGTCATCTGCGGCAGCGTGACCATCGGGGCGGTGTAGTCGACCAGGACCAGCAGCGGCGCGGCGCAGGCGAGCACGAGGGTGATCGCGGGGGTGGTGCCGGAGCGGGCGTCCGGCTGCCGGTGAGCCGTGGCGAACGTCATGGGAGGCCTTTCATGGTTCATTCATTGAACTTAACTCGACGGTAGCACGGGAGAGTTCGGTGAATGAACTAACATGGGGAGATGGCGCTCGGTAAGAACTACGAAGGTCAGGACTGCTCGCTCGCCCGCGCTCTGGAGCTGATCGGGGAGCGGTGGACGCTGCTGGTGGTCCGCGACGCGCTGTACGGCGTGCGCCGCTACGGTGACTTCCTCGCCCACCTCGACATCCCCCGCGCGGTGCTCTCCCAGCGGCTCCAGGCCCTGGTCGAGGCGGGCGCCATGGAGCGGCGCCGCTACCAGGAATCACCGCCGCGCGATGAGTACGTCCTCACCGAGATGGGCCGCGAGCTGTGGGCCCCCGTCCACCTGCTCGCCCGGTGGGGGGAACGCCACCTGTCGGCGAACGGCCCGCACCGTACCTTCCACCACCAGCCCTGCGCGGTACGGCTCGACAGCGAGGGCGTCTGCCCGTCGTGCGGCGCGCGCGCCCCGCTGGAGGAGATCGAGGTGAGGCCGGGCCCGGGTGCGGACCACGCCCGCCAGGACCCGGTCAGCCTGGCTCTGCGCCACCCCCACCGGATGCTCCAGCCACTCCCCGGGTGAGCGGGCCCCTGTCCCCGCCGGTGTTCCGGGTCGCCGCGGCACCGGTACGGCGAGCGGTGACGCCGGGGTGGGCGGTGCGCGTGCCCGCCGGTGTCAGTGGTTGTGGCGCGGGCTGACCAGGCCCGCCTCGTAGGCGAGGGCCACGGCCTGCGCGCGGCTGGACAGGCCGAGCTTGGCCATGGCCCGGTTCAGATGGGTCTTGACCGTCGCCTCGCTCACGCACAGCTCGTCGGCGATCTCCCCGTTGGACAGCGCCCGGCCGACCATGCGCAACACCTCCATCTCCCGCGCGGTGAGCGTGTCGAGCCCCGCCTCGGCGACGAGCGTCGTGTCCTTCCCCCTGGTGTAGGCCTCGACCAGGCGGCGGGTCACGGTCGGCGCGAACAGCATGTCACCCGCGGCGATCGTGCGGACCGCCGCGATCAGCCGCTCCGGTGGGGTGTCCTTGAGCAGGAACCCCGAGGCTCCGGCCCGCAGCGCGTCGTAGACGTACTCGTCGAGGTCGAAGGTCGTCAGGATCAGCACTTTCGGAGGAGTGGGGCCCGCGGCGGCGAGGATGCGCCCGGTCGCGGCGATGCCGTTCAGACCCGGCATCCGCACATCCATCAGGATCACGTCGGGACGGGTCGCGGCGGCCAGGGCGACGGCCTCCTCCCCGCCCGAGGCCTCACCTGCGACCTCCAGGTCGGGGGTGGCCCGGATCAGGGCCGCGAACCCGGCCCGCACCAGGATCTGGTCGTCGACGACCAGCACCTTGATCATTCGTCTCCTCGTTCACCCTGCGGGGGCGAAAGCGGCAGCGTCACCGAGACCTCGAACCCGCCCTTCTGCAGCGGCCCCGAGGCCACCCTGCCTCCGTAGAGCCTGACGCGTTCGCGCATCCCGATCAACCCGAGGCCGCCCCCGCTGTCGCCCTCCGACGGCAGGCCGTCGTCGGTGACCGCGATGGACAGTTCCTCGCCGCCGTAGTGCAGCCGCACCCTCGCGCGGGCGGAGAGCGCGTGTTTGATCACGTTGGTCAGGCTCTCCTGGACCACCCGGTACGCGCACAGCTCGACTCCGGGGTTCAGCCGCCTGGCGCGGCCCGTCACCTCCAGGTCGACGTCGACGCCGGCGGCGCGGACGCGCTCGACGAGCTGGCCCAGCTCGGTCAGCCCCGGGGTGGGGTCGTAGACGCCGTCACCGCCGGGCCGCCGGTCGACGCGGAGCACCGCGAGCAGCCGCCGCATCTCCTCCAGAGCCTCGTGGCTGGTGTCGGCGACCGTGGCCAGCGCGGTCCTGGCGGTGCCGGGATCGCTGGTGAACACGTAGCGGGCCAGCCCGGCCTGCACCGAGATCACCGACATGTGATGGGCGACGATGTCGTGCAGCTCCCTGGCGATGCGCACCCGTTCCTCGGTGACGGCCCGCTTGGCCTGGGCCTCCTGCTCGCGCCTGAGCCGTTCGGTGAGGTCGGCCAGCCGCTTGTTCCGGTCGGCGAGCCTGCGGGTGCCCAGGCCGAGCGCCCAGGCCGTCAGGACCACCAGCACGCTCTGCGCCTGGTTCAGCACCGCCATGTCCTTGTCCGCCATGAGCGAGGCCCACCACCAGACCGCGGACGCCGCCACGATCCCGGCGACCCCGGCCAGGAGCGACCACTGGACGGTGACGGTGTAGAGCGCCAGCAGGACGGAGAAGTTGTTCACGTTCGGCTGGTAACCCAGTGAGTGGTGCCAGAAGGAGGCGGCGGAGCAGACGGCGAGCACGGCGACGGGAAACCGCCGCCGCACGGCGACGGGGAGGTTGGCCGCGCAGGTCAGCATGACCGCGACCGTGTCGGGGCGTCGCCACGGGCCACTCTGGTCCTTCATGGCCCACACCAGGGTCATCCCGGTGAGCGCGACGGCCAGCAGCGCGTCGACGATCCGGGGATCGATCTCGCCCGCCCGCCGCGCCAGCGCCGTCACTGTTGCCCGCATGCGCGCATGGTAGCCAGGTGCGGACGGCCGCCTCATCGAGCGGGCGGATGAGCGTCCGTACCGCGGAAGTTGTACGGCGAGGCGCCGCCTACCGCCCAGGTCACGGCCGGATCAGACCGCGGACCGATGTGGCCGGGGCCTCGCGCGTTTTACGGTGATGTCCGTTCTGGGATGACGGCCCCCCGCTTTCTCGGGGTTCGTCTGTGGGTTCCGCCGCGGCTCCGGCGCCCGCGGCCGGTGCCTCGGAGCTCTCCACCCGAGGTGCCGGCCGCGGAGGGCTCTC
The DNA here is from genome assembly GCF_040689595.1 of Streptosporangium sp. NPDC051023. Classification (NCBI taxonomy): domain Bacteria; kingdom Bacillati; phylum Actinomycetota; class Actinomycetes; order Streptosporangiales; family Streptosporangiaceae; genus Streptosporangium; species Streptosporangium sp. NPDC051023. Next base: position 77,369 of record NZ_JBFBCE010000017.1, read on the forward strand.
GAAGGTGTGCTTGCGGGGGCGACCTTCGAGGCCACCGGGCGTGGTGCGGGCCGGCGGAGTCGGTGGGTCCTGACGGCCGCCCCCTTTCCATGGAGCGGGCGGTGCCCCTCCCGCGAATGTCCGTGCCCCGCCCGTCCCGTGGCCTCACCGGGGAGGAAAAGACGGGCAACGCCTTGATCGATCGTCGGTGGCGGAAGGGTTTGCCGTGGCAGGACAGGGTAGGCGCCTTCTCCTGTAGGGAGGAGGAACGATGACCGAGCGCGATCCGGAAAGGCTCGAGGACGAGATCGAGGACGCCGGGACCGTCGGGGCACGCAGGCAGAGGGTCAGCGAACCCGTGGCTCCCGGCGAGAAGATGTCGCTGAACCTTCCGCCCACGGTGCCCGACGGCCCGCCCGTGCCCACGGGGGAGAGCACCGGCGTTGAGGAGGCCGGCCGTATGGCGGGCACCGTGGAGACGGGCCGCGTCGCGGGCCCCGGTGACGCCGGGACCGCGGGAGCGGCCGGTGGCACAAGCGCGCACGACGGCGGGACGAGCGGGCGATCCGCAGGACGCGACATCGACAACGACCGTCGCGAACCGGGCGAGACAGTGGAGGCTCTGATGCACAAGACCGATGTGAAAGGCCGCGTCCACGAGACGGCCACCCAGGTCGGCGGCGAGTTGCGCCGGATGGGGACGGCGACCGCAACCACCGCGACCGGGATGGTCGGACGGGTCAAGGAGGCCGCCCCCGGGGTGGTCGGGAAGGTGAGGGAGGCCGCCCCCGAGGTGGTCGGGCGGGTCAAGGACGTGACTCCCGCCGACGTCAAGGACGCGGCGGGGAAGGTCACGACGGAGGTGGGCAAGCGTCCCGTCACGGCCGTCGCCGCGCTGGCCGTCCTGGCCATGGTCGTGGTCCGCCTGCTGAGGCGCGGAAAGAAGAAGTAGGCGCGGAAAGAAGAGGCAGGCGCGGGCGAGGAAGGCCACCCCCGGAGGGTAGGGCGATACGACCCCGCCGGGGTAACCAGATCCGCAGGCGCCGGGGTAATCTGACCGTTTCCGGGTGGGCGGCGGACCCCCTCCTTTCCGCCCGCCCGGGATCTCCGCCGGGCCCGTCCGCGCCGTCTCTTTCCGTGTCTTTCCGTGGATCCCGCCTGCGCCCGCTGAACCGTTCCGGCCGCCCGTACGTAGTGATCGGTGTCGGGATCCGCGGATCTCGCCGGGCGGGCGGTCGGACGACCGGCTCTCCCGGTCCGCCGGTTCCCGCAGCCGCTGCGACGCGGCCCGCGGTCCCCCGGCCGCGGCTGTCCGAGTCCGGAGCGGGGCCATCGCGGCACGGACGGCCTCCTCCGGCAGAAACCCAGGAGGTCTCATGCGCCGTGCTCTCGGTCTCACCGCAGGTCTTGCCCTTATCGCAGTCGCCCTTTCCCCTGTCGCGCCGGCCCAGGCGGCCTGCCTCAGCGCCGCGAAGAAGTGCCAGCGGGACCCCTTGATCACCATCAAGGTGACGGCCAAGGGCACGCCTCGCGTGCCCCAGGGCGGGCGCGTCACCTACACGCTGGATTACTCGATGACCTGGATGGAGTCTTTCGCCCCCTACTGGGGCTCCTTCTGGGTCGGCGGCAGCTTCCCCAGGGGCGCGAAGGGCCCGGAGAAGGCCACGATCTTCGACACCGCGGGCAAGCGGATCGCGACCTTCCCCTGCCGCGAGTACACCGACGGCGTCTGGTGCGCGGCCCCGGGAGACATCCCGCACGAGGGCAGGGTCGTTCTCAGCGCCCGCCTCGCCCGCCACGGCGGGGCGACCGCGGTCGCCAGGCTCGGCTTCGACAGCTTCGACGGCCTCAACCAGCAGGACTCCGAGCGGCACGACAGCCGTGCGAGGTCCCGCGAGCTGTTCTGCAACTACCGCTTCACCAAGACCGTCACCACGAAGGTGCGCCACTGAGGGGGGCGCCGAGGTAGCCCAGCTCCGCGACGCACAGCACCGCGAGGATGACCGGACGGTTCAGGCTCGTCCTGGCCTCCCATCGGCGCGCTGAAGTCGGCCGTCACCGGCTCAAGCGCGGGGGAGGCCAGGCCGGCCTCGGTCGTGCCGAGGGGCGTCACGGGAGACGGGGCACACTCGGTTTTCTCTCCCGGCCGGGGAACGCGGTCGAGGCCGGGTCGTCACGGTGCCGGATCGCCTGCTTGACGAGTCTTTGCGGGCCCGGGGGAGTCCGTTCGGGAAAGGCCGGGAACGTTCCATATCACTCGTTAGGACACCGCCATGGACTTCGAGCTGAACGACGAGCAGCAGCTGTTGCGCCGGACCTTGAGGGAGTTCGTCGACAGGGAGATCGTGCCGGTCGCCTCCGAGTGGGAGCGCGCGGGCCGCTACCCCGCCGAGGTCGTCGAACGCTTCAGGGAACTGGGGCTGTTCGGGATGACGATCCCGCAGGAGTACGGCGGGCTCGCGCTGGACCGGGTGTCGTTCGCATTGGTCTTCGAGGAGATCGCACGCGGGTGGATGGGCGTGGCCGGGGTGCTCGGCTCGCACTCGCTGGCCTCCTGGATGATCGCCAGGTACGGCACGCGGGAGCAGCGGGACACCTACCTGCCGGACCTGGCCTGCGGTGCCCGCCGTACCGGTATCGCGCTGACCGAGCCCGCCGCGGGCACCGACTTACAGGGCATCCAGACCAAGGCGGTCCGTGACGGCGACCACTACGTGATCAACGGCACCAAGACGTGGATCACCAACGCCCGCCACGCGGACCCGATGCCCGTCCTGGTCAAGACCTCCGTCACGGAGCCCGCGCACCGCGGCATGTCACTGATCCTGGTCGAGGCGGGGACCCCCGGCTACACCGTCAGCCGCGACCTGCCCAAGCTCGGCTACAAGGGCACCGAGACCTGTGAGATCGTGCTGCGGGACGTCAGGGTCCCGGTCTCCGGGCTGCTCGGCGGCGTCGAGGGCAGAGGCATGCAGCAGGCGCTGTCCGCCCTGGAGCTCGGCAGGCTCAACATCGCCGCCCGTGCCGTCGGCGTCTCACAGTGCGCCTACGACGCCGCGCTCGAGTACTCGCGCGAGCGCCACGCCTTCGGCAAGCCCATCGCCGACTTCCAGGCCATCCAGTTCAAGCTCGCCGACATGGCGACCGACATCCAGGCGGCCAGACTGCTGACCTACTGGGCGGCGACCCGTTCGGAGAGCGGCGCGGTGAACTCGGAGGCGGCGATGGCCAAGTACTTCGCCTCGGAGGTCGCGCTCCGGGTGACCATGGAGGCGATGCGGATCCACGGCGGCTATGGGTACTCCCAGGAGTTCGTGGTCGAACGCCTCTACCGCGACGCCCCGCTGATGGCCATCGGCGAGGGCACGAACGACGTCCAGCGGATGGTCATCGCCAGGTCCCTCATCTCCGGCGTCGCCAAGGTCGGTTGGTGACCCCGCCGCACGCCGTTTTAGGACCCGGCGGGGAGCCCCGCAGCCCTATCCTGATGTGATGCCAGCCGGAGGATGTTTGTTCTGCGCCATCGCGGCGGGGGAGCAGCCGGGCCATCTGGTGCTCTCCGACGAGGTGGCCGTGGCCTTCCTCGACACGCGGCCCGTCTTCAAGGGACACGTCCTGGTCGCGCCCGTCGCCCACACCGAGACCCTCCCCGACCTGCCCGCGCTGTCGGTCGGTCCGTTCTTCCAACGGGTCCAGGCTGTCGCCGCCGCCGTCGAACACGGCCTGGAGGCGGGCGGCACGTTCGTCGCGATGAACAACCGGATCAGCCAGAGCGTCCCGCACCTGCACGTCCACGTCGTCCCCCGCAACCGCAAGGACGGCCTGCGCGGCTTCTTCTGGCCGCGGACCAGGTACGACGATCCCGCGGAGGCCGAGTCGTACGCTCTGCGCCTTCGCGAGGCCCTCGTCCCGGCTCCCTGAGCCGCCGCACTCGTTCGGGATCGCTCATTATTTGATCTACGATATAAAGCTGGGGCCGCCGGTGTGATATCCGTCGAAGAGGCGTCCGCGAACGTGCGAAGATAGGGTCCCGGACGTGGAACCCCTCGTCGCAGCGCTGCTCGTAGCCGCCCTGGTGGGCGTCCCGGCCCTGGTGCTGTGGCGCGTGCTGCGCGGCAGGCGTGAGCTGGGCAGCAGCCCGGCCGAGCGCGCCACCTTCGAGACCCTGCACACCGCCTCGCTCGCCGCGCCGCCGTTGCGGGCCGGGCTCACCGAGGCGGGCACCCAGAAGGCCTCCCGGCACCTGCGTGAGCTGCTCGGCTCCCCGGCACTGGCGATCACCGACGGGCAGCGGCTGCTGGTCTACGACGGGGAGGGTGACCACCACGCCCACGAGGCGTTCGCGTACGCCGCCAAAACCCTCGCGGGAGGCCGTACGCAGGTTCTCGGCCCCGAGATCGTCTCGTGCGACATCCCGGAGTGCCCCATCAGATACGCCGTCGTCGTGCCGCTCACCACGGACGGCCGGGTCGTCGGCTCGCTGGCCGCCTACGGCGGGCACGCCTCCGCGGGCCTGGTCCGGGCCACCCACGAGGTGGCGAGCTGGGTCGACTCCCAGCTGGAGCTGGCCGAGCTCGACCGGTCGAGGACGCGCCTGATGGAGGCCGAGGTCCGCGCGCTGCGCGCGCAGATCTCCCCGCACTTCATCTACAACTCGCTGACGACCATCGCGAGCTTCGTCCGCTCCGACCCCAACCGCTCCCGTGAGCTGCTGCTGGACTTCGCCGACTTCACCCGCTACTCCTTCAGGCGGCACGGCGAGTTCACCACGCTGGCCGAGGAACTGCGCTCCATCGACCGCTACCTGACCCTGGAGCGCGCCCGGTTCGGTGACCAGCTCCAGGTCACGCTGCGGATCGCCCCCGAGGTGCTCGCGGTCGCCGTGCCGTTCCTATGCCTGCAGCCGCTGGTCGAGAACGCGGTCAGGCACGGTCTGGAGAGCAAACCTGGCATCGGCCGCATCTCCATCGTCGCCGAGGACGCGGGGGCCGAGTGCCGGATCAGCGTCGAGGACGACGGCGTCGGCATGGACCCGGACCGGCTGCGCCGCATCCTGGCAGGTGACGCCGACGAGCGCTCGGGGACGGGGGGAGTCGGCCTGGCCAACGTCGACGAGCGGCTGCGCCAGGTCTACGGCGACGAGTACGGCCTGGTCGCGGAGACCGGCAAGGGCGCGGGCACCAAGGTGAGCGTCCGCCTGCCGAAGTACCACCCGGGCGTCTCCGCGCACTGACCGCCCGCCGTCCGTCCAGGGGCCGGTCGGGGCGGAGAAGGCGTCCGGTGAAGGAGACGTGGAAAGCGTGGACGACGAACAGGGCAGGGAGAACGGGCAGGTGGCGCGCGTTTCCTGAGTGCGCCTCCGGCCAGGGCCGAGCGCGGAGATGTTTTCCCCAGATTCGGAGGGTCAGGAACTGTTGACAGGTGATGTCTGATTCATCATCCTCTGGGGATTCCCCCTCGACGATCCGGAGGAGTGCCCGTGACCGGACTCCGAGTCCTGGCGGTGGACGACGAGCTTCCCGCTCTGGAGGATCTGGCCTACCTTCTGCGGGACGATCCGAGAATCGGGGAGGTCTCTCAGGCCAGGGACGGGGCGGCCGCGCTGCGTGTGCTGGACCGGGCGATCGCCGTCGGGCGGCCGATCGACGCGGTTTTCCTCGACATCCGGATGCGCGGCCTGGACGGGGTGGTGCTCGGCAGGCTGCTCTCGCAGTTCGCCAATCCGCCCCGGGTGGTGTTCGTGACCGCCTACGAGGAACACGCGGTGGACGCCTTCGAGATCAAGGCGGAGGACTACCTCCTCAAACCGGTCAGGCCGGAGCGGCTCGCCGAGGCCGTCCGGCGGGTGTGCGTCTCGGCCGAGCTGCCGGACGGCGACGGCGCAGGCCGTACGGACCCCGGGACCATCCCGGTCGAGCTGGGCGGCGTCACCCGGTTCGTGACCAGCACCGAGGTCCGCTACGTCGAGGCGCAGGGCGACTACGCGCGCCTGCACACCGCGGGCGGCAGCCACCTGGTCCGCATCTCACTGGCGACCCTGGAGGACCGGTGGTCGTCGGCGGGGTTCGTGCGGGTGCACCGCAGCCACCTGGTCGCCGTCAAGCACATCGACGAGCTGCACATCGACTCCGGGCGCTGCGTGGTCCGCATCGGCGAGACAGAGATCCCGGTCAGCCGCCGTCACACCCGGGAGCTGCGCGACCTGCTGGTCCGCAGGGCGCGCAAGGGCAGGCCCGAATGAGCAGGGGAGGGCCGGAACGCTCGCGCAGGGAGTACGAGCGGCCGCGCCGTGAGGTCGTGACCAGCCCACGCACCACGGCCGCCCGCCACCCCCGCTATCCGGTGACCCGGGAGATCGACGAGCAGACCCGGCTCGGCGAGGTCTACATGCGCTCGCTGGTGCGCACCCAGTTCCGGCTCGCCCTGTTCGTGTGCACCGTGCTCGCCTGCGTGGTCGGCGGCCTGCCGCTGCTGTTCCTGCTCGTGCCGGAACTGCGCGAGGTCCTGGTGCTGGGGGTTCCCCTCCCGTGGGTCGTGCTGGCCGGTCTGATCTATCCGGCGTTCGTCACCGGGGCCTGGCTCTATGTACGGCAGGCGGAACGGAACGAGCGGCACTTCGCCGAACTGGTGGACCGGGCCAGGTGAGCCCCGCGTACGGCGTGACGGCGGTTGTGCTGGTGATGCTCGCCGCGGTCCTGATCGGGGCGTTCGGCATCCGGCTCTCCCGCACGACCTCCGACTTCTACGTCGCCTCCCGCACGGTCACCCCGCTGTGGAACGCCTCGGCCATCGGCGGGGAGTACCTGTCCGCGGCGAGCTTCCTGGGCATCGCCGGGCTGATCCTCGTCTACGGCGCGGACATGCTGTGGCTGCCGGTCGGCTGGACCGGCGGCTACCTGGTGCTGCTGGTCCTGGTCTCCGCGCCGCTGCGCCGCTCGGGCGCCTACACGCTCCCCGACTTCGCCGAGGCGCGCCTGGAGTCGATGGCCGTGCGGCGGATGGCCGGGGTGCTGGTCGTGCTGATCGGCTGGCTGTACCTGATGCCGCAGTTCCAGAGCGCCGGTCTGGTGCTGCGGGCCGTCACGGGGGCGCCCGACTGGGCGGGGGGCCTGCTGGTCGCCTCCGTGGTCGCGGTGAACGTGCTGTCCGGCGGCATGCGGTCGATCACGTTCGTGCAGGCCTTCCAGTACTGGCTCAAGCTCACCGCCCTGGCCGTGCCTTTGGTCTTCCTGGTGCTGGCCTGGCGGGCGGACGGCGCGCCCGGCCTGAACGCAGGGGACGCGGCCACCTGGGCGCTGCCGCTGTCCAGTGGCAAGGAGTACGGCCTTTACTCGACCTACTCGCTGATCCTGGCGACCTTCCTGGGCACCATGGGGCTGCCACACGTGCTGGTCCGCTTCTACACCAACCCCGACGGGCGGGCCGCGCGCCGTACGACGCTGGCGGTCCTGTCGCTGCTCGGCGCCTTCTACCTGATGCCCGCCGTCTACGGCGCGCTCGGCCGGATCTACGTCCCCGAGCTGCGGGGTAGCGACATGGTCGTGCTGACGCTGCCGGGGCGGCTTGTCGGGGGCGTGGCGGGCGACCTGCTGACCGCGCTGGTGACGGCCGGGGCCTTCGCGGCGTTCCTGTCCACCTCCTCGGGGCTGACCGTCTCGGTCGCGGGGGTCATCGGGCAGGACATCCTCAAGGGCGGGGTCCGCTCGTTCCGCGCCGCCGCGGTGGTCGCGGTGGCCGTCCCGCTCTGCCTGGCCGCGACCGCCCGCTCCCTGCCGGTCGCCGACGTGGTCGGGCTGGCCTTCGCGGTTTCCGCCTCCTCCTTCTGCCCGCTGCTGGTCCTGGGCATCTGGTGGCGGCGCCTGACGTCGACGGGCGCGATGGCGGGACTGGTCGCCGGCGGCGGGCTGGCCTGCGGCGCGGTGCTGCTGACGATCGGAGAGGGGCCGCACGCGGGCCTGGCCGGAGCCCTGCTGGCCCAGCCCGCGGCCTGGTCGGTGCCGGTCGCCTTCGCCGTCATGGTCGTCGTCTCGCTGTTGACCCCGTCCCGCGTCCCGTCCGGTGTGGCCAGGATCATGGTCCGCCTGCACACGCCGGAGACCCTGGACCTCGATCGCGGTGACTGGCATCCACGTTCTACTTGACTTGATCCATTACTTGTGTCGAAATGACCTGTAATGCATGGAAGGTCCTGTTGATCGAGTGAACGTAAGGAGCGCGCGATGGGCAACAGCAACTCCAACGGCCAGTCGCTTCTCAAGCCGGACGGTTTCCAGCTGGAGGACAACTTCTCGGTGACCTTGGCCGAGAGGGTGCTCCTCGACGAGTTCTTCACGCTCCGCTTCGCTCCTTGCACCCTCTGATCACGATGGCCCGCGCCCAGCGGGAGCGCGGCACCGGCCTCGCCGGCGCGCTCGCCGTCATCGAATCCGTCCTCGCCGACCGCGGCCTGTCGACCGAGCTGGTCTCGGCGGGCCCGGCAGAGTTCCCCGTGCACCGATGCACCGTCCGCGACCCCGAGGGGCGCGCGGTCACCGCCTCCCTCGGCAAGGGGGCGGGCGCCCAGAGCAGGGTCAGCGCGCTGTTCGAGGCCTGGCAGCACCTCCAGCATGAGGAGGGGCAGGCGGCGCTCGCCCGGGACCATCACCGGGTGCGGACGATGCCGGTGACGACGGTCGTGTCCCAGCCCGAGCTGCGCGGTGAGGAGATGATCCAGCGTCTCGCCCGCGACTACCCGGACGCCGACCTCGCCTGCCTGTGCGCCGAGCCGCTGAGTCCGGGGCGGTCCGCACTGTGGTACCCGGCCTTCTCCAGGTCGCCCTCGTGCCGCAACCATCCCATCCCCGGCGACGACCTGCGCTACGAGCCGTACCTCCGCTACGCCTACGACAACGGCACCGCCGCCGGGGTCAGCGAGCAGGACGCCCTTCTGCACGGCCTGCTGGAGGTCGTCGAGCGGGATGCGCTGTCGCACGCCCTCCTGGAGTGGTACCTCGACGGGGAGTCGCGCCTGTCCGCGCTCGACCCCGAGCTTCTCCCGCCGGACCTGCGCCGTCTGCACGAGGAGGCCGCGGCCCAACTGGGAGCGCTCCCGATCATTCTTGACATCACCTCGGACCTGGGCATACCCACCTACTGCGCGCTTCCCTCGCGTGCCGGTCCCTATCCGGGGATCGTCGGCTCCGGAGCCTCCCTCGACCCCGAGTACGCGGTCGAGCGGGCCCTCACCGAGGTGATTCAGTCGTCGTTCAACATGTCGCTCGGCGTTGACCTGACCCTGGACCGCAGACTGGAGAGCCTGCGGCGATGGCCGCTGCTCGAACGCTGCGCGCGCCTCGACCCAGCCCCGCTGATCGGCCGCCTCGCGTTCGACGCGCGACTGCCCGCCGCCGGGCCGGAGGGCGTCGACGAGCAGATCACTGCGATCCTGGACACGCTGGAGCGCGCGGGGTTCGGTGCCTACTCCTTCCGCTGGAATCCCGAGCACGACAGGTGCCCGGTGCTCACCGTGATCGTTCCCGGCCTCGAGATGTTCGCCATGGTGCACAGCGCGGTCCCGGTGTTTCCCACGGGCCGGGCCGTACGGCGTCTGTCGGGCCGCCGGTGACGCGGGCACCCGGCCGCTGAGCCACGGGGCGGCGACCGTTCGGCGCACCGGAGGGACCTTTCACCGCAAGTCATCCCCAGTTGGCCGCGACGCGACGCCACCTGGGCGAAGAGTCCTCCTCCGGGTCTCCTCGCGGGGTACCGTCCCCTCCTACGTTATCCGTGATCCAGATCACATTTGTGGGAGGTCCGATGACCACCAAGCGCCATGACTCATCGGTTTACGAACGGATAGAAGGTGACGACGGCTTCCAGGAGCTGAGGCGGCGCTTCCGGTCGTGGGCGTTCCCGATGACCGCCGCGTTCCTGGCGTGGTACCTGCTCTACGTGGTGCTGTCCGGCTGGGCACGCGACTTCATGGGCATCAAGCTGATCGGCAACGTCAACGTGGCGTTGGTCCTCGGACTGCTCCAGTTCGTCTCCACCTTCTGGATCGCCTGGGCCTACTCCCGTTACGCCGGGCGCAGACTCGACCCGCTGGCCGACGAGATCCGTCACGAGGCCGAGGCCGAGGCCGAGAGGGAGAACGCGTGAGCCACCAGACACTGTCCACCGCCCTCTTCCTGATCTTCGTCGCGGCGACGCTCGGCATCACCTTCTGGGCGAGCCGCAACACCAAGGACGCGACCGACTTCTACGCCGGTGGACGCTCCTTCAGCGGTCTGCAGAACGGCCTGGCGATCGGTGGCGACTACATGTCGGCCGCGAGTTTCCTCGGCATCGCGGGGATCATCGCCCTGTCGGGATACGACGGCTTCCTGTACTCGATCGGATTCCTGGTCGCCTGGCTGGTCGCGCTGCTGCTGGTCGCCGAGCTGATGCGCAACTCGGGCAAGTTCACCATGGCCGACGTGCTGGCCTTCCGGATGAGCCCGCGCCCGGTCCGCACCGCCGCGGGCGTCTCGACCATCACCGTGTCGATCTTCTACCTGCTGGCCCAGATGGTCGGCGCAGGCGCGCTGGTCGGCCTGCTGCTGGGCGTCACCTCGCCCACAGGCAAGGCGCTGACGATCGTCGGCGTCGGCCTGCTGATGATCATCTATGTGGTCGTCGGCGGCATGAAGGGCACCACCTGGGTGCAGATCGTCAAGGCCGTGCTGCTGATGAGCGGCGCCGCGCTGGTCACCCTGCTGGTGCTCGGCAGGTACGGCTTCAACATCTCCTCACTTCTCGGCGAGGCCGCGACGAAGAGCGGCAAGGGCGAGCAGTTCCTCATCCCCGGCCTGAAGTACGGCACCGCCGCGCAGGGCATCGCGGGCAAGATCGACCTGGTCAGCCTGGGGCTGGCGCTGGTGCTCGGCACCGCGGGCCTGCCGCACATCCTGATCCGCTTCTACACCGTCCCCACCGCGAAGGAGGCCCGCAAGTCGGTCCTGTGGGGCATCGGCATCATCGGAGTCTTCTACCTGCTCACCCTCGTGCTCGGCTTCGGCGCGGCGGCACTGGTCGGCGGCAAGGCGATCGCGGCACAGGACAAGGCGGGCAACACCGCGGCGCCGATGCTCGCCGAGGCGATCGGCAGGATCATCTTCGGCGACGTGGGCGGCACGATCCTGCTGGCGGTCATCGCCGCCGTCGCCTTCGCCACCATCCTGGCGGTCGTCGCGGGCCTGACGCTGGCCTCCTCGTCGAGCTTCGCCCACGACCTGTACGCCCACGTGTTCAAGCGTGGCAACGTCACCGAGGGGGAGGAGATCCTGGTCGCCCGGATCTCCGCCTTCGTCATCGGCGCCGTCGCCATCGGGCTCGGCATCCTCGCCCAGGGACAGAACGTGGCCTTCCTGGTCGCGCTGGCCTTCGCGGTGGCCGCCTCGGCCAATCTGCCCGCCATCCTCTACAGCCTGTTCTGGAAGCGCTTCAACACCGCAGGGGCGGTCTCGGCCATCTACGGAGGTCTGCTCTCCGCGCTGATCCTGGTGATCTTCTCTCCGGTCGTCTCCGGCAGCGCGACCTCGCTGTTCCCCGGCGCCCACTTCGCCTGGTTCCCGCTGAGCAACCCCGGCATCGTCTCGATCCCCCTGGGCTTCCTGGCGGGCTATGTGGGAGCGCGGCTCAGCAAGGAGTACAACCCGGCCAAGTACGCCGAGATCGAGGTCCGCTCGCTCACCGGCATCGGCGCGGAGAAGGCCGTCCAGCACTGAGAACCCGGGCCGACCGGCAGAGGCGGCCCACAGGCGGGCGCCCGGCCGGGACGGGGCGGAACCGAGGCAGGGCGGTGAGCCGGTCCGGCGAGCCTGAGCGAGGGCCAGGTTCGACGCGCCGGCTCAAGGACCCGGCCGCCTGACGCGGCCGGGCCCTCGCCGTACAGTCACGGGACCACTTCCGTCATGGGCATGCCGGTGGGCCGGACCGAGAAGCGGATGAGCGACGAGGGAGCCCACCCTGAAGGCGCCCACGCCCGCGACGCCGCCACGAACACGACCTAGCGGGAGGCCTCGTCCAGCAGGGCCAGGTCGTCCTCGCTCAGCTTCAGCTCGGCGACTGCGAGCAGCGGCCTGAGCTGCTCGACGTCGCGCGCACTGGCGATCGGGGTCGCCACCGTCGGCTGGGCGGCCAGCCAGGCGAGGGCGACCGTGGCCTGCGCGACGCCGTGTTCGGAGGACACCCTGTCCAGAGCCTCAAGCACCCTGGGACCCCGTTCGGTCGTCAGGTACACCGAGGCCGAGCCCGCGCGGGGGCTGTCCACCTCGACCCCGGGACGGTACTTGCCGGTCAGGAACCCGCGGGCGAGGCCGAAGTACGGCGTGCTGGTCAGCCCCTCGGCGGCGACCACGTCGCGCAGCGCCCCCTCGTAGTCGCGCTCCAGCAGGTTGTAGTGCTGCTGCAGCACTCCGTAGCGGGCCAGGCCCTCCCGGTCCGAGATCGCCAGTGCCTCCGCGAGCCGGTCGGCCTCGTAGTTCGAGGCGCCGATGTTGCGCACCTTGCCCTCGCGGACCAGGGCGTCGAACGCGCCGAGGGTCTCCTCAAGCGGAGTCTCCCTGTCGTCGATATGCGCCCAGTACAGGTCGATGTGGTCGGTCTGCAGCCGCCGCAGTGAGTCCTCGACGGCCAGGCGGATGTTCGCCGCGGACATCCCGGGGCGGCTGCTCAACGAGCCGACCTTGGTCGCCACCACGATCTGGTCGCGGTTACCGCGTGAGGCCAGCCACTCGCCGAGGATCGTCTCCGACTCTCCGCCGGAGTGCCCGGGAATCCATTCGGAGTACACGTCGGCGGTGTCGACGAAGTTGCCGCCCGCCTCGGCGTAGGCGTCCAGGACGGCGAAGGAGGCGTCACGGTCCGCGGTCCAGCCGAATACGTTGCCGCCCAGGCAGAGGGGAAAAAGGTTCAGCTCAGAAAAGGTCATGTTGACCAGCCTATTTGCCGGATGATCGTGAGGTTCATCAGGCTCCTCGATGATCGCCTGAGTACGGCCACGCGGGTGACGGCGAGAGCCGCCCGGCGTTTCGCCGGACCCGGTTCACCGTCGTATCCGCCCTACGCTGACGCGGATACACGGCGACCTCTCCGGCGCGGCACCGAAACTCTCCTCAGCGACATGGAAATCCACGGTGGCCCGAGGCTATCGTCTGGCTGTGGGCAGCCTCAGACAGCGCTCCGGTACGTCCAGGCGCACGCGTGCCGTCTCCGACCCGGACGCGCGCACGCGCATCCTCGACGCCGCGGAGAAACTGTTCGCCGGAGGCGGCTACGAGGCGACCCCGACGGCGGAGATCGCCCGCCTGGCCCGCGTGCCGAAAGGGCTCGTCTTCCACTACTTCCCCAAGAAGATCGACGTGCTGGTCGCGCTGGTCGACGAGCGCACCCTCGTCGAGGAGTCCCCTGAGGTCGAGGCCGTTCCCGGTGACGCGGCGGGGAACCTGTCCCGGCTGGCCCGGCGCCTGCCGCTCAGAGCCTCCCCGGCGATGCGCCGCATCCTGTTCCGCGAGGCCGACACCCACCGCTCGGTCCGCGACCGGCTCGGCAGGCTGAACGGGGAGATCATCCGGCGCGCCCGGTTCGCGCTGGAACTGGCGCTGCCCACGCCGCGTGGTGACGCGGCCAGGCTCGAGGTCGCGGCGGTCACCTTCGCCGCCGTGCTGCTCCACCAGGAGAACCTCTGCCTGCTCACCGGCCACCACATCGACCCCGACGCGGTCGCGGAACTGATCGCCCACGCCCTGGGGTGAGAGCGGGGCCTTTTCTGCCCAGGCGTTGACCATCCGCTCAGGCGTTGACCATCTGCCTGGCGGGGCGCGGGCCCGCCAGCTCGGTCAGCTCGTCCATCGCCTCCTGCAGGTGGCCCATCAGCCGCCACACGTCATCAACCCGGCCGGGACAGGCCAGGACACCGAAGTCCAGCGAGCCATCGTAGGAGAAGCAGGTGATGTTGAGCCCGCCGCTCACATCGCTCAGCGCCGAAACCGGATGGTAGGCGAGCAGCCGGGCCCCGCACAGGTATAGCGGCAGCTGCGGCCCCGGCACGTTCGACACGATCAGGTTGATCGGTGGCATCGTGATCGAGGCCAGCCGGAAGAGCGCGGGGGTCGCGAGGGAGGTCAGGGGCGCGGGCAGCAGCGAGGACAGCTCGCCGAGCCAGGTGGCCGGTGAACCGGCGAAGCGGCGTTTGGCCGCGCGCATCGTCCGCCCCATGACCCGCAGGCGATCCAGGGGGGCGGCGACGTTCGTCGGCATGGGGGTGACCATGACGGAGAGCCGGTTGCCGATCGCGTTCCTCTCCGTTTCCGCTGTGCTCCCCGTGTTCCCCGTGTTTCCTGTGCTCGCCGCGCGGACCGCGACCGGGACGGCGGCGACCAGCGGCCGGCCCGGCAGCGCGTCGCGCTCACGTAGCCAGGCGCGCAGCGCCGAGGCGCACAACGTCATCACCACGTCGTTGAGGCTGATTCCGAAGGTCCTGGCGACGTGTCTGACGTCCGCGAGCGGGATCGAGCCGTAGGAGAAGCGCCGTCCGGCGCTGATCGGGCCGTTGAACGGTGTACGGGGGGCGGACAGCGGGGGCAGCTCCGGCAACTCGACGGGCCCGCCCGCGATCGTCCTGGCGGTCTCGGCCACCAGTCGCGCGCCCGGCAGCGCCGAGGCCACCGGGATCGCGTCGAGGTGGGCCACCATCCGGCCCAGCGCGCGCAGCGCCCTGGCCGGGTGTGTCACGGACCGTGCCGCCGCGACGGCGAGCATGGCGAGCGGCCCCGGGGCCCCGCCCCCGGCCGGGCTCGCGGACGCGCCCCCGGCCGGCGCTGACGGGCTTGTGGACGCGGGGGACGAGGGCGCCGGCAGTGTCACGGCCGGTGTCACGGCCGGGAGGGCGGGCGCGGGCGGCTCGGCGGCGCGAGGCTCAGGGGTGAGGTCCAGCAGGGCGGCCATGGTCTCCGCGCCGGTGACCCCGTCGACGACGCAGTGGTGGACCTTGGCGTATAGCGCGACCCGGCCGCCGGTCAGTCCCTGGATGAGATGCATCTCCCACAGCGGGCGGCTTCGATCCAGGTGCCGTTCGTGGAGGCGGGCGACCTGCTGGGCGAGCTGCGCCTCGTCTCCGGGCAGCGGCAGGGTCACCTCGTGGACGTGGTCGGCGACGTCGAGGCCGGTGACCTTCTCCCAGTACGGATGGTCGAGGCCGAACGGCACGCCGACCAGACGCAGGCTCAGCGCGGGGGCAAGGTGCAACCGTTCGTTGAGCAGGCTGATCAACGCCTCGCGTGTCACGACTCCCCCGGGACTGCGCGCGGGGTCGAGGATCGCCACCCCGGCGACGTGGGTCGTGGTGGTCGCCGACTCGGCGTTGAGGAACTGCGCGTCGAGGGCGGTCAGCTGGCGCATCGGTCGAACCTTCTAACGGAAAGCTGAAAAGCTGGTTACGGTCATCATCACTCTGCCCTGTTTCCACTCCGTTTCGGCTGGATGACCCCCGGAGTCTTCCAGACGGCGCCGGGTGGTCCCGTCGTGGTCCGGTCTTCGTTCTCCGGCGTCACGCTCCCGGTGACCACTCAATACGCATGTCGTACAGGGAGGGCGTCCCACGCCGATCCGGCGAGGTAAGAGTTATGTATTCGAATGCCATGAAGTGCTGCAGATCATGAAAGAACCCGGTTCGTCGTACCGCCATGGCCTCAGTGGTTCACGATCGTCACGGGGTGGCGCACGACGCCGTCGAAGAGATAGCCGTACTCGTTGTGCGGGGTGCGCGGCGGCTGGACCGCGCCCGTTTCGTCGGTGGCCCGGGCGAGCAGGGTGTGCGGTCCGGGCAGGGCGGGGTTCCAGGTGATGTGCCAGCGGGCCCAGGCGGATGCGATATGCGAGCCGCGCAGCTGGGCACGCCGCCAGGTGGCTCCGTCGTCGAAGCTCACTTCGACTCCGGTGATCCGGCCGTTGCCCGACCACGACCGCCCGTGCAGAACATGCGGCCGTCCGGCGGAGAGCGTGGCCTCCCAGGCGAGCTCGAAGGCGCTCCTGATGCCCCGGGTGCTCAGCGGGGCGCCGCCTTCCAGCGGGTAGGCCTCGCCGAACATCCGGTAGAACTCGGTGTTCCAGGGGGAGGTCAGCGGAGAGGCGGAGACCTCGATGTCCCCTACCCATTTGATCGAGGCCAGGCCGATCCACGAGGGGACCACCAGCCGCATCGGGTAGCCGTGGTCGGGGGGCAGCGGCCGGTCGTTCATCCCGTAGGCCAGGATCACGTCCTCGAGCGCTTTGGACACCGGGATTGGGCGGCGCACCCGGCCGTAGTCGACCCCGTCGGCCACGTAGCGGGGATCGAGTCCGCGGGGCATGACGTCGACGGCGTCCGGGGTCAGTCCCGCCCGTTCGAGCACCGTGGCCAGCGGAACTCCCCGCCAGCGGGCCACCCCGATGCCGCCGAGTCGCCACGGGGTGCCGGGGGTCTTTCTACCCTGTTGGGTGGCGAAGAAGCTCCGGCCGTTGCCCGCGCACTCGATCGCCGCGTCGATGGTCACGGAGGGCAGCGCGAGCAACTCCTCGTAGCCGAAGCTCCTGGGGGCGCTCAACCCAGAGCCGTGCAGTTCGAGGCGCCATGTCGCCGCGTCGATGATCGGGGTCGAGGTGTGGCTGCGCACGAAGAAGCGCTCGTTGGGCACGTGGTAGCCGACGTCGCGCATCGCCTCCCAGCGCATCTCGGCGTTGGTGCCGTGGTGTATGAACAACTCGGGCGGCAGCGGCTTGATGATCGTCACGCCGGTCACCTCCTCGTTCACCGTCTCTCCGTCGATCGTGGCCAGCCGGAGCCGGTCGCGGTTTTCCCTGGCGAGACGCCCGGCGGGAGCGGTCCCGCCGTCCAGGTCCTGGTACGGCATGCGGCACCTCCTGCTTCCTTTACAGCTATTCCCTACTAGGAAAGCATGTAATTTGCGAAGGAGGGTGACGGCTCCGTGACCCTCAGCGACCCAGGAAGGTTAGCAGCCGCTCGGCCGGCCAGGTGTTGATGACGTCGTCGGTGGTCAGCCAGGCGCGTTGCGCGATGCCGACCCCGAAGCGCTGGTTGGCCAGATGGGGCACCGCGTGGGCGTCACTGTCGATGGAGAACCGCACACCGTGGTGGCGCGCCAGCCGTACCAGGTCGGAAGGGAGGTCGGAGCGGTCGGGGAAGGAGTCGATCTCCATCGCGGTGCCGGTGCGGGCGGCGGCGCGGAAGACCTCGTCCCAGTCGGCGTCGACCGGCGGCCGCCTGCCGATCTTGCGGGTGGTCGGATGGCCGATGACGTGGACGTGCGGGTTCTCGCACGCGGCGACGAACCTCCTGGTCATCTCCTGTCGTGACTGGGTGAAATGGGAGTGCACACTCGCCACGCACACGTCGAAGCCCGCCAGCACCTCGGCAGGCCAGTCGACCGAGCCGTCGGGGGCGATGTTGAGCTCGGTGCCGTGCAGCAGCCGCATGCCCGGATAGCTCTCCTGGAGGCGCCGTAGCCGCTCACGCTGCTCCAGGGCCTTGTCCAGAGTCATCCGCTGCATCGCCAGGTCGGGCGCGTGGTCGGTCACCGCGTAGTAGGAGTAGCCGCGCGCGGCGGCCGCGGCGACCATGTCCTCCAGTGAGGCGATGCCGTCGGTCAGGTCGGTGTGGGTGTGCAGGTCACCCCGCAGATCCTCCTCGGTGACCAGGACGGGTAGCTCGCCCCTGAGCGCGGCGGCGATCTCCCCGCCGTCCTCTCGCAGCGTCGGGGGGATCCACTGCATGCCGAGCGCTCGGTAGATGTCCTCCTCATGCTCGGCCGCGATCACCCGGTCACCGTCGAACAGGCCGTACTCGGAGAGCTTCCAGCCCTTCTTCACCACGATCTCGCGTAGATGGACGTTGTGCTCCTTGGAACCGGTGAAGTACTGCATCGCCGCGCCCCACGACCCGGCGGGGACCACGCGCAGGTCCACCTGCAGCCCCTCGTGCGTGCGCACCGAGGTCTTCTTCTCACCGGAGGCGATGACCTCCGCGACATACGGCTTGGCCTTGAAGTCGTCCATCAGGCTTTCCTGGCCGACCGCCAGGATGTCGACGTCGCCGACGGTGTCCCTCATCCGGCGCAGCGACCCGGCGTAGGCGATCCGCTCCGCGGGCAGGGAGGCGATGATCCGCTCGGCCAGCTCCATGGCCACACCGACGTGCACCCTGGCACCGGCCTGCTCCAGCTGCTCGATCCCCTTGAGCAGGTTCTCCTCGGTCTTCTTGCCGAAGCCCTTGACTCCTCGCAGCCGCCCGCCGCCGATGGCCTCAGCCAGGGCTTCCGGGGAGTCGATGCCGAGCTCCTGGAAGAGGAAGATCGCCTTCTTCGGTCCGAGGGAGGCGATCCTGGTCAGTCTCCGCACCCCCTCGGGAACCTGTCCACGCAGGTCGTCGAGCTGCCGGAAGCTGCCCCTCCCGAGATACTCCTCGACCTTCTTGGCGATCGCCTCGCCGACCCCGGGCACGCTCCTGACCGGTGTGGCCGCGATGTCCTCGGGAAACCCGGCGATCGCCTTGGCCGCCTTCTGGTAGCTGCGCACCCGGAAGGCGTCGCCGCCCGTCATCGCGAACAGCTCGGCGTATTCCTCAAGCGCGGCCGCCACAGCGTCGTTAGCTCGTGCCATGGACCAAAGCCTAGGAGATCACACCGACACTTCCTCCGCGCCTGGCGTGGTCCGCCCGGCTCACCTCACAAGGTGCCGCCGATGGCGCACGCCCGGCACGGGGGCTGCCCGCAGGTGCACTGCATGATGGCCTCGAGGACGTTGTGGTCGTGGTAGAGGCACTGATCCTTGCAGGTGTGGCGCGGGATGAACCCCGCCTGGATCTCGTCGGGCCACGGCTCCTCGCCGTTGCGGCAGCGGACGAACTGCTCGGGGTCCGTCGAGTGCAACCCGTGCATGTTCGCCCGGGCCTGGGTCTCCAGTCCTCGGGCCTCGGCCACCACGGTCTTGAGCTGAGCGGCGAGGCTGGAGTAGCGGTCGTCGCCGGTCCGCACGTGCGCGGCCTGCAGTGCCATCACCGCGTTGCCCAGGAAGCGGCTGGCGTCCTGGAGGTCCGTGGTGTGGTGCATCTGGATGCCTGTCACGCCTCGTACCCAGACGGCGTCGTTGTTCATAGATCAACCTCTCGAAGTGGCAGGCGCTCATCCCGTTCTGGAGTTGCCTCGGCTCGGTAGACGCGTCAGACTTTTCGACTACATAGCAGCATAACTGTATTTTTGCGTGTTCTTGAGTGTGTGCCGACGCCTGAATGGGGTGGTGCCGGGGTAGTCGTCGGCGGGGCGGCGGCAGCGCGGGTGTGAAAGTCCCCTGCTGCGGCCGGATCCGGCTCATCAGGCCGCGGACCTGGTGCGGAGGACGCTTCCGGTCGATCGGCTCGCGTTCTGGCGAGGCGAAGGAGTTCTTGGCAATGATTTTGCCAAAATATTAATGTGCTAACGATCCCAATTTTGTTTGCCGACCGCTTGACGCTTCTCCGGAAGGTACGCGGTTCTCGATTCTGCGGAGTCGTTCTTCGTGGCGGATGCCTGTCCGGTGTGGTTTTTGCCCGGCCTTGGGGGATTCTTTTGGGTCGGCCGACCCTCGAAAACGATCGCGAAGGGGGCCGGCCGGCATCTGGTCGCCGGGAGCGCCGGTCGGCGGGGGCGGGTCAACCCCGGGTGTAACGGTGCTTGGCGCCGGGCGGGAAGTACTCCGGGTCGCCGGTCTCGCGGAGGCGGACGATCGGGAGCTGCCGGGCCGGGGGCACGTACGCGGCGAACTCGCTGTTGAGGCGGAGCAACTGGGCCAGGATCGACTCGCCCACGATCCGCGCCGTCTCCTCCGATCCGCGCAGTCCCGCCGCGAGCTCGACCGTCACCGTCAGCCGCCGGTCGTGCAGGTCGTCCTCGGTCACCTCCAGCACGAACTTGCCCGTCACCAGGGCGCTGACCTCGAGCTGCTCGAGGCCGACCGAGACGTTCTCCGGGTAGACGTTGGCACCGTAGTAGGAGACCGTGAAGTGGCTGCGGCCGAAGACGTAGGCGAACGGCAGGTCCGGGCCCTCCTCGGCGGGGTGGAAGCCGTGCTCGGCGAGGAAGGCGAGCATCCGGTCGTGGGGGATCAGGCCGCCCTCGTCGGCGATGTGGTAGCGGACGAGCGGGACGCCGTTGTCGCCGGAGAACAGCAGGGTGCCCTCGTGTTCCTCGAAGAACCGCACGTCCGGGTCGTACTGGACGAGGGTCGGCAGCCGTGACTCACCGAACAGCTCCTTGGCGGTCTCCGGCCGCCCGGCCAGGAAGCGGCGGATGCGGATGGACAGCGGAGTCTCGTTTCCGAGCACTCCGGCGTCGGCGGTGCCGTACAGGGAGGCGGTGTCGAGCGCGGGGTCGGTCATCCCCGCGCGCTCCGCGACCAGGGTGCGCCACTGCTCGCTGAACACCTCTCCCGCGGTGACCAGCTTGATCGAGTAGTCGGCCCAGGGGAGGCCCTCCGCGGTTCCCGCGTCGATGACGTCCTTGAGGAAGGGCGGGTAGCCGAGCAGCACGACCTGGTCGAAGTGCGGGGCCAGCTCGGGGATCACGCGGAGGATCTCGCGTCTGTCGCTGCCGGGGGCGACGCAGGTGATCGGGTATCCCTTGGCGGCGAGGTGGCGGCAGCAGGCCAGAGTGAACAGGCCGCCGACCCAGGTGCCGAGCGCGAAGCAGACGACGGCCAGCGTCCGGCGCTCAGCCGCCTTGAAGGCATCCCGGAAGACCTCCTCGAACCGTTCCGAGATCACCCGTTCGTCCGCCGCGGAGCGCGGCCAGAACGACGGTGTCCCGGTCGACCCGGAGGAGACCGAGATCATGTCCCCGATCACGCCGTCCCGGCACAGGTCGGGCAGGGGATAGCGGCGGGTGTAGGTGTCCTTGCTGGTCAGCGGTAGTTGCACGAAGTCATCAAATGTCCGGACCTGGGTGGGTTCCACGCCCTGGCTCCTGAGGAACGCGCCATAGGCGGGCACGGACGCCGCCACCCGATGAAACAGCTCGACCACGCGGTCACGAGGATCCATCAGCCGACTGTACGGCTTCGCGCCCCGGAACGGGATCTTCTCCTGTGCCGCACCACGGCCGGGGCGGGGGTTTCCGGACGACGGCCTTACCTTCCGCTCAGGGGTTTCCGGCCAGCCGTTCCGGCGTCAGCAGGACGACCGTGCGTCTTTCCTCCGCCATGACGCGGTCGTAGGTCGCCCAGTCGTCGTGGGTCCCGCCCGCCGCGCTGAAGACGCCGCGCAGCAACAGCCGCAGGCCTTCCGCGTCGACGCCGGGCAACGAGTCGCCCGGACCGGCGAGCTCGACCGGCCCCTCCGCCGAGGCCCATCGCCAGCCCGCCCGCAGGACGACGCTGACGTACGGCCTCGCCCGCAGATCGGAGAGCTTGCGCGCGTCGCCCCTGACGACGAAGCCGACCACCGGCCGAGCGGTGACGGGGTGGTCCAGCACGCCCGCGTTGACCACGGAGGAGCGAATCGTCCCGTCGGGGCGCAGGGTGGAGACGACGGACAGGCCGTGGTCCCCGGCGATCAGCTGGGTGAAGTCCGTGAGATCGGTCACCGCCCGACCCTAACCCAGCCGCCGTCCGCCGCGCAGCACCGCGGGGTCTCCGGCAGGAGACCCCGCGGCCCCCGGCTACCGATGATCCACGCGTGACGTCGTCGGAGAACCCGTTGTTCTCCCGGTTTTGAACCGCCGTCCGCGGCGACCTCACGCGTCGGGGCTCAGTAGCCGGACACCCCGCCGTGCTCGGTGCGGCGCGAGCCGTCATCGTCTCCGCCGCCGGTCTCGTCCGCCACGTCGCCGTCGGCGTCGTCGCCGACGTGGCGCCGCAGCATGTTCAGCTGCCTGCGCACGACCGGCTCGGCGTCCGCCGCGAGTTTCCGCACCGGGGGAGAGGAGCCCTCCTCCAGTTCCCTGGCTGTCCTGGCGAGCGTGGTGCGGTGGTCGGCGGACGTCGCGGACGACCACGCCCAGTCGAATTCCTCTCCTTCCCTGGCCGAGATCCGCGAGCGCTGGATGCGCTGCTCCATGCTCGGCTGTTCGGGAAGGGGCACCGCGAGTCGCTGCGCCACCTGCCGGAGGTCCGCGTCCAGCCGTGTGCGGTCGGCGGCCAGCCTCCTGCCCATGGCCCGCACGCTCCGGCTGTGCCCCTTCTTCGCGGCGGTCCTGCCCGTCGCGATCTCGGCGAGGTTGTCCTGGTGCATCTGGACCAGGAACCTCCTGTCCTGCTCGTTGGCGTCCGATGGGGCGGCGCCCGCGGCCGTCCCGCTCAACGCCGCGACGGCGACGACTGACAGGGTGATCATCTTGTGAATCATTCGGGCCTTCCGCCGGTAGTCCGTGGTGGAGACATCACCTCCCTGCTATACGCGGATCTTGATCGAGGGACCGGAACGTGCACGGTAAATCCTGGGAAAGGCGAGCCGTGGGGCGTCGCCGTACGTCGCGGGCACGGCCTCACGCAGGAGGTCACCAAGTGCCTGCAGCGTGGAGGCCCCGTCCTTGCTCCGGTACGGCGGTCGCTGCGGCGCCGGGCCGTGCCGGATGGCGCGACGACCGTCCGCCGTCAGTGGATGACGACCCTGGGGCGGTACGGCTCGGCGAGGAAGGCGAGTTCCTTGTCCGTCAAGGCCAGGTCGGCGGCCGCGACGGCGTCGTCCACGTGCCCGGCCTTGGTCGCGCCGACGATCGGGGCGGACACACCCGGCTGTCGCAGCACCCAGGACAGGGCGACCTGGGCGGCGGTCACCTCCCGCTCCCTGGCCACCTGCGCGACGCGGTCGAGGATCAGCCGGTTGTTCTCCACGTCGCTGTAGAGGGCCTCTATGCGCTGGCTGTCGCTCTCGGCGCGGACGCTGGCCTCGTCCGAACCCGCGCGGGCGAGCAGGCCCCTGGCCAGCGGACTCCACGGGATCAGCCCGACCCCCTGGTCGGCGCAGAGCGGGATCATCTCCCGCTCATCCTCCCTGTAGAGGAGATTGTAATGATTTTGCATGGTTACGAACCTGGTCCAGCCGTTGACCTCGGCCACGTGCTGGGCCTTGGCGAACTGCCAGGCGTTCATGCTGGAGGCGCCGATGTAGAGGGCCTTGCCCGCGCGGACCGCGTCGTGCAGGGCCAGCATGGTCTCCTCGATCGGGGTCTCCGGGTCCCATCGGTGGATCTGGTAGAGGTCGACGTGGTCGACGCCCAGGCGTCGCAGCGAGCCGTCGATCGCGGAGGTGATGTGCTTGCGTGACAGGCCGCGGTCGTTGACCCCCTCCCCCGTGGGCAGGAAGACCTTGGTGGCCAGCACGTAGTCATCCCGGCTCGGGAAGATCGCGCGCAGCAGGCGCCCGGTGATCTCCTCGCTCCTGCCGCCCGAGTAGCCGTCGGCGGTGTCGAAGAACGTCACCCCCGCCTCGGCGGCGTGGCGCGCGATCGGTTCCGCCCCCGCCTCGTCGAGCACCCACTCGCCCCACCGCGTCGGGTCGCCGTAGCTCATCATGCCCAGGCAGATCCTCGACACCTTCATCCCGGTACTGCCCAGCCGTACGTACTCCACATGAAGCACCCTATTAGGACGGACTTCCAGCGCTTGTTTCCAGGGGCGGAGCGGGACGGGACCGCCGGGTCGAACGGGTTCGGCCGCTCTCCGGCCTGCCCGCGGCGGCCGGTCGACCTTTTATAGGCTGTTTGTCATGGCTCAGCTCCTTTCCGTCAATCTTGGGCATCCTCGCTCCGCCGACTACACCGACGCGGCCTTCACCGGAATCGACAAGCGCCCCGCGGAGGGGCGGGTGGCCGTGGCCGCGCCGGGTGGCCCGACGGGCACGGTCGGCAGCGGCGTCGTCGGGGACGCGATCGGCGACCTGCGCGACCACGGCGGTGATGACCAGGCGGTCTACGCGTTCACGCGTGAGGACCTCGACTCCTGGGAGGAAAAGCTTGGGCGTGCGTTGCCGAACGGTGTCTTCGGGGAGAACCTCACCACCTCCGGCCTCGATGTCAGCGGCGCCCTGATCGGCGAGCGCTGGCGGGTCGGAGCCGACCTGGTGCTCGAGGTCACCTCCGCGCGCATTCCGTGCCGCACCTTCGCGGGCTGGCTCGGCGAGAAGGGGTGGGTGAGGAGGTTCACCCAGGCCGCGCGGCCCGGCGCCTACCTCAGGGTCGTCGAGCCCGGGGAGATCGAGGCGGGCGACGGCATCGAGGTCGTGTTTCGCCCCGGCCACGATGTGACGGTCGAGATTCTGTTCCGCGCCCTGACGACCGAGGCGGAGCTGTTGCCCCGGGCCCTCACCGCGGGTGACGCGCTCAACCCGGCATTCGCCGAGAGGATACGTAGGCGTCTGGCGAGGCAGCCCGGCAAGGCGTCCTGACCCCGAGCCCGCGGTTTCCGGCCCGCATGCTCATCCCCGGCCGGTACCTCCCGGCCCGCATGCTCATCCCCGGCCGGTACCTCCCGGTCCGTGCGCTCATCCCCGGCCCGTACGTTTCCGGCCCGCGTGCTCATTCCTGGTTCGCGCGGTCTCGGGTCGCATGGTCCTGGCTCGCGCGGTCCCGGGAGGTGGCGCGTCCAGGTGACCGAGAGCCCGTCCAGGCTCGACAATTCCCCCATGAGTTCATCGCTGCACGATCATCCCCTACCGCCCGCCCGGATCGAAGAGGTCGCGGACGGCGTCTACGCCTACATTCAGCCTGACGGGAGCTGGTGGATCAACAACACCGGTTTCCTCGTCGGCGGGCGCGGGGTGGTCAGCGTCGACTCCTGCTCGACCGAGCGCCGCACCCTGGCCTATCGCGAGGCGATCAGGTCGGTCACCGACAGGCCGATCACGACGCTGATCAACACCCATCACCACGGCGACCACACCTTCGGCAACTTCGTCTTCCCCGAGGCGACGATCGTCGGCCACGAGCGGACCCGTGAGGCGATCCTCGCCGAGGGGATCCCCGCCTACCGCACGATGGCCTGGACCGAGGTCGAGTGGGGTGACCTCCAGGCGTGCCCGCCGTTCCTCACCTACACCGACGGCGTGACCGTGTACTCCGACGAGCTGCGCTGCGAGGTCCGGCACTTCGGCGTCCCCGCGCACACGACCAACGACTCCGTCGTGTGGATCCCCGAGCGGTCGCTGCTGTTCGCCGGAGACCTGCTGTTCAACGGCGGCACGCCGTTCGTGATGATGGGGTCGGTTCGCGGCTCGCTCGAGGTGCTCGACCGGCTCGCGGAACTGGGCGCCGAGACGATCGTCCCGGGCCACGGCGGGGTCTGCGGACCCGAGGTCATCGACCGGGTGCGAGGATATCTGAGGTTCGTGATGGCCACCGCGGAACGCGGCCGGGCGGCCGGGCTGTCCGCGCTGGAGACCGCCCGCGAGACCGATCTCGGCGAGTACGGCGGGCTGCTTGACCCGGAGCGCATCGTCGGCAACCTGCACCGGGCCTACGCCGAGCTGGACGGACTCCCCCTGGGAGTGCCGATCGACCTGACCGCCGCGATCCTCGAAATGATCGAATTCAACGGGGGCAAGCTCCTGACCTGTCTGGCCTGACCGCTCCCGAGGCGGGGACGCCCGCCTTGGGGAACGATCATCGTGAGGGCCGGGATCCCCGGCGGGCCGTCACTTACGTCGCGGGCTGATTAGAACCGCCCGTCTGGGACAGGGGGAGGGGACAGGAGGACCGACTGATCGGATGGTGCCGATGGGCCAGCAACTCGACAAGGACCGATTCTCCGAGGCGGAGTTCGTCCGCTTCGGGAAACGGCTGGCGGAGCAGCTCGTCCAACTCCATGAGCTGCTCGCCAGGCCCGGCTTCGGCGCGGGACCGGCGACGATCGGGGCCGAGCTGGAGCTGTTCCTCATCACCCCGGACGGCAGGCCGCTCCCTCGCAACCACGAGGTGCGCGAGGCGGCCGGAGACGACCGGCTCGTGCCCGAGCTCGGCAGGTTCAACCTGGAGGTCAACCTGACCCCGCTGCCGATCGCCGGGCGGCCCTTCACCGAGCTGGTGCGCGAGCTGCGCGAGGCGATGGCCATGGTGGACGCGGCGGCGGCCACCCAGGGCGGGCAGGTCGTGGCGATCGGGATCCTGCCCTCCCTCAGTGAGTTCGACTTCACCCACGAGGCGCTGAGCGACGAGAGCCGCTACCGGGCGCTGAGCCGGGGCATGCGGCGGCTGCGCGCCGAGCCGTTCCGGGTGAGCATCGAAGGGGTCGAGCAGCTGGAGCTGGAGGTCGAGGGGGTGATCCTGGAGAGCGCGAACACCTCGTGGCAGGTCCACCTCCGTACGGCTCCCGCCGACTTCGCGCGCGTCTACAACGCCTCCCAGCTCGCTACGGGGCCGGTCCTCGCGGTGAGCGGCAACTCGCCGGGATTCCTGGGGAAGCGGCTGTGGGAGGAAACCAGGATCGCGCTGTTCGAGGAGGCGGCCGACGACCGCGACGTGGAGCGGCGCGACCGCAGGGACAGGCGGGTCGCCTTCGGCTCGGGCTGGGTGACCGGGCCTGAGGAGATCTTCGAGGCGTGCGTCCGCGACTACGAGCCGGTGCTGCCGATGACCTCGAAGGAGAAGTCCCCGGCCGGGGAAGCCCCCCGGCTCGCCGAACTGCGGCTGCACCAGGGCACGGTGTGGCAGTGGAACCGGCCGGTCTACGATCCGGCGGCCGGCGGTCACCTGCGGGTGGAGATGCGCTCGCTGCCCGCCGGGCCGACGCCGCTGGACATGGCGGCCAACAGCGCGTTCCTGCTCGGGCTCACCGCGGCCATGGCGGTCGAACCGGTGGAGGAGTTCCCCTTCGCCGCGGCCTACCGCAACTTCTACCGGGCCGCGATCCACGGCCTGGACGCGCCGCTCGCCTGGCCGGGCAGGCGGGAGGAGGTTCCGGCGGCGCGGCTCGCCCTCGAACTGCTACCCGTCGCCGCGGCCGGGCTCGAACGGGTCGGTGTGCACCCCGAAGAGGCGGGATGGGCGCTGGACATCATCCGGGAGCGCGTCAGGCTGCGCCGTACCGGGGCGGTCTGGCAGCGGGAGGCGCTCGGCGATCTCGCCGAGGATCCGGTGGCGCGGGCCCGCATGGTCACCCGCTACCGCGAGCTGGCGCTGACCGGCGAGCCCGTGCACACCTGGCCGCTGTGACAGCCGGGGTGCGGCGCACCACGGGTGCGCCCACCGGACCGCGGGCGGCGGAGCCCCGCCACCACATCGCGATCACAAAGGGGACCTAACTCCAGGCATACTCATGAACTCCACATCTTGATCCGCCAGTCGGGGCGGTGACCGGAGAAGGAGAGTCCCCCCATGAGCGCGATGACGGCCACAGCGGTGGAACCGTTCGAGCTGAGGCGCAACGACGGCGACCTCGCGGCCGGGGTCAGGGCACTGGGAAAACAGCTCAGACGGGTTCCCCTCGAAACCGTGCTGGCCAAGGCGAACCGCGTGGCGGCCAGGAAGGGGGCGACCGGGGCGGGGGCGTTCGGGACGATGCGCCCGAAACCGGTTGACTGGTACTGCTTCGACGCCGACGACAACGACGTCACAGACTGGTACCCCCAGGGGCTGACCTGCGCCTCCGACGCGGGCATCGCCGGGAACGTCTTCGTGGTGAGCTGGTACTTCAAGCCGGAGTCCGTGCCGGAGCGGGGCGTGCGACTGTCCTTCCTCGACACGGCGACGCTCCGTTACCGGCACGTCCTGCTGGTGGTCGCGGGACCGGGCGGAGACATCTCCCCGATCGACATCCACGCGGGCGGTGTCGCCTGGTACGGCGGCCTGCTGTACGTCGCCGACACCGAGCACGGTCTGCGGGTGTTCGACACCCGGCAGATCTTCGAGGTGAACGGGGAGGGCAAGACCACGATCGGCAGGAGGGGCGGGGTGTACGACGCCTTCGGCTACCGCTACGTGATGCCGCAGACCGGTGCCTGGACCTCGACCGGCGGCGCGGCCCGGTTCTCTTTCGCGGCCGTCGACCGGAGTACGGAGCCCGACACGCTGATCTCCGGCGAGTACGTGGAGACCCCGCAGGAGGTGGGCAGGGTCGTCCGCTGGCCGCTGAACCCCGACGGCTCCCTGCGGGCCGACGCCGCGGGTGTCGCTCGAGCCGTGGACGCCTACCGCCTGCCCGAGGCCAGGATCCAGGGAGCGCTCTCCCACGACGGCACCTGGTACCTCAGCCAGGCCGCGGGCTCCACCAGGAATGGCACCCTGCTCGTGGTCGGTGAGACGGTGGCCAGGCGCCCCTACCCGATCGGGTCGGAGGACCTCACCTGCGTCCGTGACAGGAACACGGTGTGGAGCGTCACCGAGTTCGCGGGACGCCGCGTGGTCTACGGCGTCCCCCTTTAGCCTCGCGGCTCACGCGCCCGCGGGCGGGGTCAGTGCAGGGAGCCGCCGACTAGGCGCAGGTCGTTCCCCATGGAGACGGCGGCGGTCACGATCGCGGTCAGCGCGGCGGCCGCCATCGTGACGGGCATGGAGGGCCGGGCGGTGCCGAGGGTCTGTTCTGGGGTGAACGGCACGTGCACGAAACCGCCGCGGACTCCGGGGCGCTCGGTGGCGATCAGGTGCATGAGGCCGTAGAAGAGGTGGTTGCAGACGAACGTCCCCGCGCTCTGCGACACGCTCGCGGGCACCGAGGCCGCCCTGGCCGCCGCGACGCAGGCCTTGACCGGCAGCGTGGCGAAGTAGGCGGCGGGACCGCCTCGCACCACGGGCTCGTCGATCGGTTGCCGTCCCGCATTGTCCGGGATGCGGGCGTCGTCGAGGTTGACGGCCACCCGCTCGACCGTCACATCTGGCCTGCCCCCCGCCTGCCCGACACAGACGATCACCGCGGGATCGTGCTCGAGCACCGCCGCCCGCAGTCGTTCCAGCGTCTCGCCGAACACGCACGGCAGCTGTACGGCCCGCACCCCCTGCACGAGCCTGACCGCCTCCCAGGACGGGTTGACCGAGGCGCCGTCGAACGGCTCGAAGCCGGTGAGCAGGACGTTCATCGCCGGTCCGCGGGCAGGGCGCAGGCCGGGGTGCCGCCGGGGAGGCGGTGGCGGTTGGCGGAGACCAGCCGGTAGACCCAGTGCGCCACCCAGCGCAGCGGCGGTACTCGCAGCGCGAACCCGGCCAGGTTCCACGGCGCTCCGGCGGCGATCAGCAGCCTGGCGACCGCCTGCGCCCCGCCGTACACCCGGTCGCGCTCGATCCACAGGACTTCGTGATCCGCGCGCTCCCGCGTGGTGCCGAGCGCCGCCAGGTCCGCGAACTGCCAGGGCACCGCGCGGGCCCCGAGACCGATCCTGCGTTCGGCGAACCGGACGCTGGTGGTGCAGAAGCCGCAGTCGCCGTCGTACAACAGCACCGGTTGTCCCGTCATGGAACAGACACTACCCAGGCGATTCGATCAGCTGGAGCCGGGCCCGTCGAGATGGCGGAACGCCTCGTGGGCGGAGTGGAGGCTGTCTCGCAGAGCGCGCCGAAGGTGGTCGGCGTCCTCGCTCAGGTGGCCGATCTCCGGGGCGAGGAAGCGGGCGGCGCCCGTCTCGGCGACCAACTGCTCATAGTCCGGCAGGTGCGCGCGCAGCACCTCGATCTGGCCCTGGGAGACGAGGACGCGGTCGGCCTGCGTCACGTGGGCCGCGTAGCGTTCCAGTGCCTTGACCCGCGCGACGACGGCGGCCTCGCTCGCGGCGAGCGCCCGCTCCATCGGCGCCATCGCGGCGGCGACCTCGGGACTCCTGCCGCCGCGGGCCAGGTGACGGTGCCTGGCCCGCAGCTCGGACAGCTTGGTCAGCAGCCGGGCTATCTCCCACTCCTCAGCGGGGAGCATCACCGCGTTCCGCACACTGTCGAGCATGCCTATGACGTTGACCCGGGAGCGCAGGATGTGGTCGATCGCCCGTTGCGCCCGGCCGAGCAGCTCCCTGGCGGCGTAGTCGAAGTCCTCCAGGATCAGATAACGCCCGTGGTAGTGCCGCGAGTGCCGATACAGGACGCGCTCGACGGAGTCGGCCGGAGCGGGTTTCGTCGCGAGATAGACGCAGGCGAGGACGATCAGGCAGATGACGGCCGCGGTGATGGAGAAGACCACCGGCACCCCGGCGAGCGCTGTGCCGCCCAGACCCAGCAGCACGGTGCCGCCGAAGGCGGCCACGAGCCCGGCAGGGACCCGCGGCGTGCCGTCGGGCTCCGGGTTCCAGCCGGATCTGAAGCGGGAGAGTAGCGGCCCGTTCCGGCGCATGAGGCTGGCAACGTCCGCCGGTACCTCCGGATCGACCACTACGCGGTGCACAGGCTCGCCCCCTCCGCCACGGCTGACAAGCGTAGCGTTAACCGTTTTACGTTATGCGTCCCTCCATGTTGCCTCTTCGGTGGTAAGAGCCGCGTGTGAAAACCGGAACGTGACATCCGGCCCTCCCGGAAGGCCCCGTGCTGCAGCGATCATCTGCGCGCTTTGGACGGCCGCGCTCCCGCACCGGTGTCGGCGACACCTCGAAACGATCGGGAACACAAGAGGCCCATTGCCCGGCGGGATGCCAAGGTCGGTGTCTGCCTCCGCACGTCCTGGGACTCCCAGACGATCACGCACAAGACCAAGCGGGATGACCTTCGGGTCCGGCGTTCGCATGTTGGCGTGATCATGCATGTCCAGTCGAGGAACTAGGTAGCGATCAGCGGAACCAAGGCGGATGCAGGCGTGCTCGTGTGCCCGTCCGGCGGTCCCGTGCCGGTCAGTGCCCTGCCCGAGTCGCACACACGTTGCCCTATCACACGGCTCATAAAAAACGGCAAAGTAGGGTTGCTGATATCTCAACTCACACTTACTGTAATCCCAGTCGCTTGTCGAACGAAGGAGATCTCAGTGCCCCCCAGTCACGATCCTCGACCGGCCGGCTGGCGAGTCGGCGCCGACATCGGCGGCACGTTCACCGATGTCATCGCACTGGGTCCGGCCGGAGAGGTCGTCCCGATGAAAGTTCTCTCCACCCCGCCCGACTACGGTGCCGGCGTGGTGGCGGCGACCACCGGCGTGCTTTCCTCGGCCGGGGCCCAGCCGGAGGCCGTGGTCGCGATGCTGCACGGCACGACCGTGGCCACCAATGCGATCCTGTCGATGAACGGCGTCCGCACAGCGGTGGTCACCACCCGCGGTTTCCGCGACGTGTTGGAAATCGGGCGCCTGCGCCGGCCGGTGCTCTACGACCTGGCGTGGTCCAAGCCCGAGCCCCTCGCCCGTCGGCGGCATCGGTACGAACTCGACCAGCGGATCATGGCCGACGGAGGTCTTGAGCCACCGGCCAGTGAAGACGAGGTTCGCACGCTGGCCACGCGGCTGCGTGCGGACGGAATCGAAGCGGTGGCCGTGTGCCTGCTCAACTCCTATGTCCGCCCTGATGAGGAGCGGCGAGTCGCCGAGCTGTTGCGAGCCGAACTGCCGGGTGTGTACGTCACGGCGTCGGTCGATGTCTCCCCGCAGCCGCACGAGTACGAGCGCACCAGCACGGCGACGGTCAACGCCTATGTCGGTCCCGCCGTACACGGTTACCTCACCCGTCTGGAGGCAGGGTTGCGGGCAGAGAAGGTGAGCGCTCCGCTGCTGGTCATGCAGTCCAGCGGGGGGCTGCTCGATGCGGCCTCCGTCGCGCAGCGGCCGGTGCAGATCATCGAGTCCGGTCCCGCGGCCGGTGTCACCGCCGTGCAGAAGCTCGCTCAGCTGATCGGCTTGTCCACAGTGGTCGCGTTCGACATGGGAGGGACCACGGCGAAGGCGTCCCTGATCGAGCACGGCGAACCGTTCGTCTCGGCCGACTACGAGGTCGGGGGCGGCATGAACGGTGCCCGTGGCCTCAGCTCCGGCGCCGGGTATCCGGTGCGGGCGCCGTCGATCGACATCGCCGAGGTCGGTTCCGGAGGCGGCAGCATCATCTCCGTCGACGCGGCGGGAGCGCTCCATGTGGGGCCGGTCAGCGCGGGTTCGCGCCCTGGCCCTGCCTGCTATGGCCAGGGCGGTGAGCTGCCGACCCTGACCGACGCCAATGTGACGCTCGGATACCTCAGCCCGCAGGCGCTCGCCGGCGGCCGCGTGGCGATTCACCCGAATCTGGCCGCGAAGGCGCTGTCACCGGTGGCCGAGCAGCTTGGTGACGACGTGCTGGGTACCGCGCGCGGCGCGTACCAGGTGGCGGTGTCGAGCATGACGACCGCGGTCAAGGCGGTGACCAGCGAACGGGGCCGTGACCCGCGGGAGGCCACCATGGTCGCTTTCGGTGGCGCGGGTCCTCTCTACGCCGCCGCGCTGGCCCGCGAACTGGGTATCTCGACCGTGATAGTGCCGGTGTATCCGGGCCTGTTCAGCAGCCTGGGCCTGCTCGTGGCCGACACCGAACGCCACGAGCTCACCCCACACCGGTCCGAGTTCGCCGAGGTGAGCGCGCTTGCCGCGGAGTTCGCGCGGCTGTCCGCCAAGGTGCGCGAGGAACTGGGAGCGGACGCCGTCGTGGATCGGCTCCTGGACATGCGCTACCGCGGCCAGCGATTCGAACTGCGGATCCGGGTGCCCGACGGCAACCTCACCGAGGACCTGCTCGCCGAGACGTGGGCGCGCTTTCACGCCGAGCACAAGCGCACCTACGGTCGGGCAGGCACGGACGAACTGGTAGAGCTGGTCAACCTCCGGGTACGCGGTCGGCTACCCAACCCGGTGTCCATCGAGGACGTGCTGAGCCTTCCCGTCGTCGCCGGCGGCGAGCCCACCACCCGCGAATGCCGGTTCGCCGAGACCATGCCCACGCCCGTCGTGGGACGCTCCGACCTCGGCACTGAGCCCGTCGAGGGACCGATGATCATCGAGGACATGGACGCCACCACCCTCGTTCCCCCCGGTGCCCGGGTACACCGCGACCGGTTCAACAACATCGTCATCACCTGGAGCGCCTCATGATCCGTGACGCCGTGACCTTCGAGGTCTTCCGCAATGCCGTCACCGGGCTTGCCGACGAGATGGCGATCACGATCCTGCGCACGGCGCACTCGCAGCTCGTCGCGTCCAGCATGGACTTCTCCGCCGCTCTGTGCGACGCCCAGGGCAGGATAATCGCCCAGGCCAACACCCTGCCGGTGCACCTGGGGTCCATTCCGGACGCGATGGAGGCGATCTTCGACGAATTCGGCGACCGGTTCCGGCCAGGAGACGTCTACCTGCTCAATGACCCGTCCCTGGGCGGCATGCACCTGCCCGACATCTTCGCGGTCGCCCCGGTGTTCGCCGAAGAAGTCCTCCTGGGATTCACGGTCACGGTCGTCAACCACACCGACGTCGGCGGCTGGGCGGCCGGTTCGATGGCCGTGCAGTCGACGAGCATCTTCGCCGAAGGGGTGCAGATCCCGCCGTCGTGCCTGGTCGAGGCCGGCACCATGAACGAGACGTTCCTGCGGCTGATCCTGCGCAACGTCCGCGAACCCGAGTTGCTGCGCGGCGACCTCGAATCCCAACTGGCGGCCTGCCACACCGGGGCCGAAGGCCTGCGTGCCCTCGCGGCGCGGCACGGTGTCGAACGCCTCGCCGGCCTCATCGACGAGCTGCTCGACTACTCAGAAACCCTGCTGCGCGCCGCGCTCGCCGAGGCCACCCCCGGCACCTACGAGTTCCTCGACCACATCGACGACGACGGCCTCGGCTCCGGGCCGATCCCGATCCAGGTGAAGGCCACGCTGTCCGAGTCCGGGATAGAGATCGACTTCACCGGCTCCTCGCCGCAGGTCGACTCCGCGCTCAACGCGACGGCCTCGTTCACCCGCTCCGCCGCCTACGCCGCCCTGCAGGGTGTCCTCGCCTCGGACATCCCGGCCAACAGCGGCTTCTACCGGCCGTTCAGTTTCGTCATCCCGGAAGCTTCCATCCTCAACGGGCAGCGGCCTTCCGCGCGCGGCGCCCGCGGGCTCGTCGGCTTCCGGATCATCGACGCGGTGCTCGGGGCGCTCGCCCCGGTGTTCCCTGCCCGGGTGCCCGCCGCCGGAGAAGGCGGACCCGACGGGATCGCGATCGGCCTGGTCGGGCCGGACGGGGAGTCCATGGTGCTGTGGGACCCCCTGGCCGGAGCGTGGGGTGCCCGTCCCGACCGCGATGGCGTCGACGGGATCAGCTCGCTGGGTGCGAACCTGACCAATACGCCGGTCGAGGAGCTGGAACGCTCCGGTCACATCCGCATCGACGGTTACGGCTACCTCCCCGACAGCGGTGGAGCGGGCCGCTGGCGCGGTGGCCTGGCGACCTTCCGGGACATGACGCTTCTGGCGCCCGAGGCCAGGGTGCAGATCAGGTCCGACCGGCGGAAGTTCCTGCCCTACGGGCTGGCAGGCGGCGCCCAGGGGACTCCCTCGCTCAACGTGCTCGACCGCGGCGGGCCCGGTGAACGCGTGCTGGAGTCCAAACCGCACTTCGTGATGACCGCGGGAACCCGTCACCGGCATGTGACCGCCGGCGGGGGCGGGCACGGCATCCCCTTCGAGCGCGCCCCGGAACGGGTCCTCGAAGACGTCCTCGACGGCAAGGTGACCCACGAGGGAGCCGAACGGGACTATGGCGTCGTGATCACCGAAGACGGTGTGATCGACGCGAACGCCACCGCCAGGTCGCGAGGCCAGGCGCACTGAAAGTTACTTTCGGTCCAGAAAAACATGCGCGCCCGGCATCCGGTCAAGCTCGGGCATCGCGCGGTGATCCCATCTTCACTGACCGATTGGACCCCCCCATGAGTTCAAACGCTGCAACCCCCCAGAGCATCGTCACGCCCCGCACCTGGCGCAAGGTGGGCACCCGGATCATGCCGCTGGTCGGCCTCGCCTACGTGGCGAGCTACATCGACCGCGCTAACGTCGGCTACATCGCTGCCCCCATGTCGCGTGACATGCACCTCAGCAGCAGCCAGATCGGTCTCGCCGCCGGACTGTTCTTCATCGGCTACGTCCTGTTCGAAGTGCTAAGCAACATGATGTTGAGTCGGTTCGGTGCACGGAAATGGATCGCCCGGATCATGATCACGTGGGGACTGGTCACGGCGGCGACCGCGGCCGTGAACTCCCCGACCACACTGTTCATCGCGCGGCTCCTGCTCGGGTTCGCCGAAGCCGGTCTGGCCGCCGGGATCCTGCTCTACCTGACGTTCTGGTTCCCGCGCCGCCAGCGTTCCTGGGCACTGTCGACCTTCATTCTGATGATCCCACTGTCCTCGATCATCGGCTCTCCTCTGGCCGCCGCGCTGCTCGAATGGGGCCAGAGACTGTTCGGTATCGCAGGCTGGCGGGCGCTGTTCCTCGTCGAGGGCGTCTTGACGGTCATCGTCAGCGTTCTGATCTTCCTCTTCCTGCCCGACCGCCCAGGAAACGCGCGCTGGCTCGACGACGAGGAGAAGGCCGCCATTGAGAACATCCTTGCCGCAGAGGCCGCCGAACAGCGCGCCAACGGGGCACTCACCGGGCTGCGCCAGGCGCTGACCAGCGGCCGGGTCTGGGCGATGGCCGTGACGTGGTTCGCGATCGCGTTCGGGCTCTATCCGCTGCAGTTCTTCCTGCCCACGATGATCAGGTCCATCACGCACAGCGTCGGTAGCGCCGCCGATGTCAGCAGTGTGCTGCTGTCCGCGATCCCCTACGCGGTGGCTGCGGTCGTCCTGCTCACCTGGGCCCGCTTCGCCGCGCGCCTGACGGCGGTCACGGCTACGGCCGTGCCGATGGCCCTCGGTGCGGTGGGGCTGCTCCTGG
Source organism: Streptosporangium sp. NPDC051023 (assembly GCF_040689595.1). Lineage (NCBI taxonomy): Bacteria > Bacillati > Actinomycetota > Actinomycetes > Streptosporangiales > Streptosporangiaceae > Streptosporangium > Streptosporangium sp. NPDC051023. The sequence continues at coordinate 113,152 of NZ_JBFBCE010000017.1, forward strand.
CGACCTTCACCAGCAGCGGCCTCCTGTTCGTCGTCGCGGTCTGCCTGAGCGTCTCCGGAATCATCACCGCGATGCCCCAGTTCTGGCGGATACCGGCGATCGGCCTGACCGAAGCGGCCGCCGCCTCCGGAATCGCTCTGATCAACTCTGTCAGCAATATCAGCGGATTCATCGGTCCCTACTTCACCGGGACCATCGCGTCCGCAACCGGCAGCTTCACCTACGCGCTGCTGGCCATCGCAATCATCATGGCCGCCGGACTGGCCGTCCTGCTCACCGCGGGACGCCGGATGGAGCGGCTGGACGGGAGCCTTTCATGACCACCGCACTGATCATCGGCGACCTTCAACGGGGCATCACGGGCAGCTACCCGTTCGCCAGGCAAGTCTTGCCGTCGCTCACCGAACTGCTCCCGCGCGCTCGCGCGGCCGGTGCCCTCGTTGTGTTCGTGCACTTCGCCTTCCGGGGCAACGGAGCCGATTTGCCGCCGGACAACGCGCTGTACCGGTCGTTCTATGAAGCCGGGGACGCCTTCCATGAAGGAACGGCCGGAACCGAGATCGATCTGCCGGTCGCCGACGAGGACGTCGTCGTGCTGAAACGCCGCGCCAGCGCGTTCGCCGGTACGGATCTCGACCTTGTGCTCCGCGCCCGCGGCGTCGACACTCTCGTGATCGCCGGAGTCGCGACCAGCGCGATGGTGGCTGCGACGTGCTACGACGCGGCGGACCGTGGCTACCACGTGACCGTGCTGCGTGACGGTTGCGCCGACGGCGATCCGGCGATCAACGACTTCTTCATGGACACCGTCTTCCCCAGCCGGGGATTCGAGGTCGTGCCCTGCGCCGGCTGGCCTGGAGAGAAAGCGTGAACACCACGTTGCTGGACCGGCTCAGGACGGAGCTCGACGAACGCCGGGTGACCACTGGGCTGCGCCGTGACCTCGTGGTCTCGGGCCCCCAGGGGACGACGCTCGGCGTGGACGGCGAGACGCTTGTGAACTTCGCCTCCAACGACTACCTCGGGCTCGCCGGTGATCCGGAGGTCCTCGATTCGGCGTGGCGGGCGCTGCGCGACATGGGGCTCGGGGTGGCGGCGGGACGCGTGCTCTGCGGCACGCGGGCGATCCACGGCGAGCTCGAGGCAGGCATCGCCGAGCTGGTCGGAGCCGAGGACGCCGTGCTCTACAGCTCGTGTTTCGATGCGAACCTCGGTGTCTTCGCCGCCCTGCTCGGCCCGGACGACGTAGTCCTCAGCGACGCGCTCAATCACGCCAGCCTGATCGACGGCATCCGCCTGACGCGGGCCCGGCGGCGCGTCTTCGCTCACGCCGACCTCGACGAGCTCGAGCGCCACCTCGCCGAGTGCGCGGACGCACGCCACCGGCTCATCGTCACCGACGGCGTCTTCAGCATGGACGGCGACATCGTAGCGCTGCCCCAGCTCTCCGAACTGGCGCAGCGCTACGACGCGGTGCTCATGGTCGACGACTCGCACGCCACGGGTGTACTGGGCACGAGCGGCGCGGGCACCGCCGAGCACTTCGGGCTGGAGGGCCGCGTCGATGTGCTGACGGGGACACTTGGCAAGGCGCTGGGCGGCGGGGCCGGGGGCTTCGTCGCCGGCGCCCGTGCGGTCGTGGAGACGTTGCGCCAGGTCTCGCGTCCCTACATCTTCACCAACGCGATGGCTCCCCCGCTGGCCGTGGCGGCGCTGGCGGCGATCCGCATCGCGCGGGAGCGCCCCGAGCTGCGGGAGCGCCTGGCTGCCAACACCGCCTGGCTCCGTGGGGCGTTGTTCGACCTCGGCTACGAGGTGCTGCCGGGGGAGCACCCGATCATTCCCGTGATGCTGCGCGGCGGCTCGCTGGCCCGTGACGTGGCGGCGGCGCTTCGTCGCGAAGGCGTCCTCGTCTTCCCGCTTTCCCATCCGGTCGTCCCGGCCGGCGAGGAGCGGATCCGGGTACAGGTCTCGGCGTCGCACACGGCCGATCAGCTCGAACTCGCGGCAGCCGCCTTCGGTCGCGCGCGTGCCGTCCTAGCCGGCTCATGACCGCCGCCGAGGGGCTCCGGGCGCCCACCAGCGCAGACAGTCGCGAGCTCGAGGGCCGGGTCGCGATCGTGACCGGCGGCGCGAGCGGCATGGGTCTTGCGGCCACGCACGCCCTGGCCCGTCGCGGAGCGACCGTCGCGGTGTTCGATCTCACCGCGCCTGACCCCGGCGAGCTGGCGTCGACGCTGACGGTGGCGGCGGACCGCGTCCGGTCGGTCGCGGTGGACGTCACGGACGGCGACCAGGTCCGCCGTGCGTTCGCCTCGCTGCTGGCGGAGCGATCGCGACTCGACATCCTGGTCAACGCGGCGGGCATCGCACCGCCGACCGCGTTCGAGGACATCAGCGAGGCCGAGTGGAACCGCGTGCTCGCGGTCAACGTGCACGGGACGTTCCTGTGCTGTCAGCAAGGGCTTCCCGCGATGCGCGACGGTCGCTGGGGCCGCATCGTCAACTTCTCCTCTACCGCCGGCAAGACCATCAGCACCGCCGGTGGCGCTCATTACACGACGGCGAAGCACGGTGTCCTCGGGCTCACCCGGCACCTGGCGAAGGCCTATGGACCCGATGGGGTCACGGTGAACGCCGTCTGCCCGGGCCTCATCGACACACCGATGGCCCGTGCCCTGCTGCCCGAAGAGGCGCTCGAACGCGCCACCCAGTCGTTCCCGGTACCCCGCGTCGGGCAGCCCTGGGAGGTTGCCGAACTCGTCGCGTTCCTCGCCTCCGACCGCGCGGCGTACATCACGGGTGCGGCCATCGACATCAACGGCGGCGACCTGATCGTCTGATGCGACAGCACGCGGGTCAGACGCGCGAGTACGAGCACGCGAAACACAGCCACCAGACCTACCGAGCACCCCGACGAGAAAGGTGAGCTCTCTGTGAGCACAGGAATAGTCAGGACGGTCAAGCACCGAATCAACGGCCACGAGACCGCCGGTGAGTCGAGCCGTACCGCTCCGGTGTGGAACCCCGCGACCGGCGAGCGCCAGGCCGACGTGCTACTGGCCGAGCCCGCAGACATCGACGCCGCGGTGCAAGCGGCGCGCGCCGCCCTACCGGGCTGGGCCGACACCTCTGTCATGCGCCGGTCGCGGTTGATGTTCGCCTTCCGCAATCTCGTCGAGAAGCACCTCGACGACCTCGCGCGGATCGTCTCCGCCGAGCACGGCAAGGTCTTCGAGGACGCCAGAGGCGAGCTCATCCGCGGCCTGGAGGTGATCGACTTCGCCTGTGGGATTCCGCACCTCCTGAAGGGCGAGTACTCCGACCAGGTCTCGACCGACGTCGACCTCTTCTCGTTTCGCCAGCCACTCGGCGTCTGCGCCGGGATCACGCCGTTCAACTTCCCGGCGATGGTCCCGCTGTGGATGCATCCGATCGCGATCGCGACCGGCAACACGTTCGTGCTCAAGCCCTCCGAGCGCGACCCGTCGGTGTCCAACTTCGTCGCCGAGCTCTACGCCGAAGCCGGCCTGCCTGACGGCGTCTTCAACGTCGTCCACGGCGACAAGGTCGCGGTCGACGCGATCCTCGACCACCCGGACATCGCAGCGGTGTCGTTCGTCGGCTCGACGCCGATCGCGCGGTACGTACACGAGCGCGCGACCGCGAGCGGCAAGCGCGTGCAGGCGCTCGGCGGCGCCAAGAACCACGCCGTCGTGCTGCCCGACGCCGACCTCGACTACGCCGCCGAGCATCTGATCGCAGCCGGGTACGGTTCGGCGGGCCAGCGCTGTATGGCGATCTCGGTCGCCGTCGCGGTCGGCGACGTGGCCGAGCCGCTCGTCAAGCTCGTGCGCGAAAAAGCACAGGCGATCAAGGTCGGGCCAGGGCTGGAGGCCGGCTCCGAGATGGGCCCGGTCGTGTCGCCGGAGGCGCTCGAGCGGATCAGGGGCCACATCGGCTCCGGCGTCGACGCGGGCGCCGAACTCGTGGTCGACGGGCGCGAACTCGACGTCCAGGGTGACGGCTTCTTCGTCGGCCCGACGTTGTTCGACCGCGTCACGCCCGAGATGGACGTCTACCGCGACGAGATCTTCGGCCCCGTGCTCGTCGTCGTGCGCGTCGGCTCGCTCAGGGAGGCGATCGACCTCATCAACGCCAGCAATTGGGCCAACGGCACGGCGATCTTCACCGCCAGCGGCCAAGCGGCCCGCCTCTTCCAGCGCTCCGTGCAGGTCGGGATGATCGGCGTCAACGTCCCGATCCCGGTCCCCATGGCCTTCTACTCGTTCGGCGGCTGGAAGCAGTCACTGTTCGGCGCCCATCACATCCACGGCCCCGAGGGTGTCGCGTTCTACACGCGCGCCAAGGCCGTCACCAGCCGCTGGCCCGAGGAGACGAAGGGCGGCCCGCAGCACCGCAGCCACCTCCACTTCCCAACGGCGGTCTGACCGGACGACCAGGCCCCCGGATCGGCATCGCGCCGGACCCCGGGGGATTGGTCGTTCCGCGGACCCGCGGCAGACGCCGTTGCCGCACCGATCCCCTCGCCCCACGCACAGGTGTACGTCGACGGGCAGGACGTGACCCGGCAGAGCCCGTACCCGTGGGGCGAGGGTGGCATGATCTCCGCTGCCGCCGAGGTGGACCGCTTCCTGACGGCGGTGTTCCGGGCTCGCCGGCCGACAACCGGTGGATGAGGGCAGGCACGGTCGAAGACCGTGCCTGCCCCGGCCAGTCTCCCTGGTCGCGGCACTAGGCCGGGGGGAGTGACGGCGCCGGCAGTTCGATGTGCGCCTTGCTCACGGACGTACTCTTCGTCAGAACCTGAAGCACGTCGCGACGCACGCGCTCGCACCGCGTGCGCATCGCGTCCTGGGCGCCGTTCGCATCCCGCGCGCGCAGTTGCTCGAAGATGGCCTCCAGTTCTCCGGGCGGGCTCGCGATGCCGGGATCGATCAACGCGGCCATCCGCAGGACGCGCTCCAGCTCGTCGAGCACGTCGACGATCGCTTTGCCGAGACGGCTGTTGCCGCTGAAGTTGGCGATGATGCCCTCGAACTCGATCCCCGCTTGAAGCGACTCCTCTTGTTCCACTTCGCCCGCTGCGAGCGCGAAGGGCACCTTGGACAGCACTCCGAGCCGCTCGAGTGCCGGCGCCGGGAGGCCCAGGCGCGCCGCGGCGCCGGCGGCCTCACCGGACAGCAGCGATCGCAAGGCGCAGAGATCGTCGGTGTCCTGGAGCGTGATCGGGCTGACGACGTAGCCCGCGCGTGGAAGCGCGGTCACGAGCCCATCGCGCCTCAACCGCGCGAGTGCCTCGCGCACCGGTGTCTTGCTGATGCGCCATTGCTGCGCGAGCGACGTCTCAGTGAAGCTGCTGCCGGGCGGTAGCGTCAGGTCGATGATCTGGCGCCTGATCGCCCGGTAGGCCTGGCTCGTGCGGTCGAGGCCGGTCTCGTCCCTGCCGACCAACAGCAGCGCGGGGATGTGCGGCGTTCCGGTGGCCACGCTATGGATATCGAACACCTCATCAGGATACCAACGTGAAGCGTTGATACAGCAGAATGCCTGAGCGAGGAAGGTTAGAGATATTTATTATTGTTGTTGATATCTCAGTGTGGCATGCTTCCCCTATGCAGCGATGCACCTCGAATTCTTGGGTCCTGCCCGCCGCGAGTGACTTCCCGGCTCTGGGCGCGATGAACACGCGCGACCGCGCGGCGCGGAGCGCACGCGACGGCGTGCGGGTCCTGCCGCTCGTGGGCGCCCCGATCCTTCCCATGCCCGAGCATGTGAGGCGGGCGGTCGCACAGGCGATGGATCAGCCCGACCCGCGCGACAGCCGCGGCCTGCCTGAACTCCGGGCCGCGATCGCCGCCGAGCTGGAGCGCGAGCATGGCCTGCGCATCGATCCCGAGCGTCGTCTCCTGATCACCCACGGAGCGCAGTACGGCCTCTCCCTCGTGCTGCGCACGGTGCTCGCTCCCGGCGACGAGGTGATCGTGCCGACCCCCACCTACTTCTTCGACGGCGCCGTCCGCGAGGCGGGCGCGACGCCCGCCTACGTCCCGTCCCGCGAGCGCGATGGCTGGGCAATCGACCTCGCCGGCCTGGAGGCCGCCGTCACGCCCCGCAGCCGCGCCATACTCCTGTGCAACCCGAACAACCCGACGGGCTACCTGCCCGACGCCGCGACCATCGCGGCAGTGGTCGACATCGCCGCGCGCCACGGGCTGCTCGTCATCTCCGACGACTCATGGCAGCACTTCACGTTCGACGGCCATCGGTACCACCCGGTGGAGGCCCTTGCCGATCGCTGGCCGCACCTGGTCACCGTCACCAGCCTCGGCAAGTACTACGCGCTCGCGAGCTGGCGGCTCGGCTACGTCCTGGCACCGCCGCCGATCATCGACGCGCTCGAGCGCCGCCTCCAGTGGGATGCGGTGTGCTGTGGAGCGGTTCCGCAGCGGGCTGCGATCGCCGCCCTCACCGGGCCTCGCGACTGGCTCGACCAGGCGCTTTCCACATACCAGGCGAAGCGCGACCTCGTGTGCGACGGCATCGCCGCGAGCGGCCTCACCGAGCCCGTGCGACCCGGGGCCGGCGCTTTCCTGCTCGTCGACTGCTCCCGCCTCGGCGACACACCGGCCGACATCGACCGCGTACTCCTGCGCAATGGCATCGCGACGGTACGCGGCGCCGACATGCACGCCCCCGACACGCATGTCCGCCTCACGTTCGGCTCGGACGAGCAGGTGCTCGGCGAACTGATCCACCGCCTCGGGCAGGCCTGTCGAGAGTCCTGGGGAGGCCGCCCATGAACGATGCCGCCTCCGGCGGCCGGTAGGCCACAGGCTTGAACACGTCGATGCCTTCTGATGAGGTTCCGGCCGACGGTCAAACGATCAAGAGGCTAGATCCATGATCTTTGGATCTAGCCTCTTAGCTGGTAAAGATGCGGTGGACGATACAGGGATTGAACCTGTGACCTCTTCCGTGTCAGGGAAGCGCTCTCCCGCTGAGCTAATCGTCCTCGGGTGAGATCAGAGCGGAAGACGGGATTCGAACCCGCGACCCTCACCTTGGCAAGGTGATGCTCTACCACTGAGCCACTTCCGCGTGTCTGCTTCGGGTCACCCCTCCGCGGCACTCGCGCTACTTTACCGGATCCCAGAGGCTCCGGTGTCAGTGCACTGAGGTGGAGACGGGATTTGAACCCGTGTACACGGCTTTGCAGGCCGTTGCCTCGCCTCTCGGCCACTCCACCAGTCAGGCCCGAATGGGCCTGCCAGAGCGGAAGACGGGATTCGAACCCGCGACCCTCACCTTGGCAAGGTGATGCTCTACCACTGAGCCACTTCCGCATCGCTCCCGGATTGATGCCCGGGTGCACGTGAAAACTCTAGCGCCTCCAGCGGCCGGATGTGCGCAACCGGGCTGGGCGCGGGGGATCGTCAGGGGGAAACCACCCGGACATCGGCGGCGCGGACGAACATCACCCGGTGGCCGAATTGGATCTGCCGGTAGCGTGCGTCCCCCCTGACGATCGGGTGCCTCGTCCTGGCCGTGGCGCCCGAACGCAGGTAGGACCCCTGGCTCGTCATGCCCAGGCTGTAGAACTGCCCGGCCGGCAGAGAGTACTGCAGCGGGGTCAGTCGCTGCGCGGAGACGCCCCTGGGGTAGGCGGAGACCTCGGGATAGGCCCTGCCGTAGACCTTGATGGAGGAGAGGCCTGGTCTGGGGGTCACCAGGCGCCCGGAGGCGGGCACCGAAACCGGGGCGTCGGCGGGATCGTGGAACCAGGCCTTCTGCCCCAGGTACCAGATCGCCGTCCAGTCGCCCTCGCGGCCCGCGAGCGCGTAGCGCTGGCCGGTCGAGGCGCGGGCGGCGTGGTCGTAGACGCTGTAGGTCGAGCCTTCGTGGGGGTGCCTGCCGATGTCCCTGACGAGCGGGGCCGAGGTCGAGGGGCGGCTGTAGAGCCAGACGGAGGCGGCGCTCCTGGGAGGACAGTCGCCGGACGTGGCGCAGCCGGTGAAGCGCGGCTGGTTGACGGTGTAGTCGGGCATGATCAGCACCGAGCGTGCGCCGGGGTCCGACGAGGCGGTCAATGGGTGGCCGAGCAGCTCGAAGTAGTGGTTCCAGTCCCAGTAGGGGCCGGGGTCCTGGTGCATGCCGCGCACGGTCTGCGGGGTGGTGCCGGGCACGTTGTCGTGGCCGAGGATGTGTGCCCTGTCCAGGGGGATGTCGTATCTGTCTGCGAGGTAGCGGACCAGGTTGGCCGAGGCCAGGTACATCGCCTCGGTGAACCAGGCGCCCCTGGCCAGGTAGCCCTCGTGTTCGATGCCGATGGAACGGGAGTTGAAGTACCAGTTGCCCGCGTGCCAGCCGACGTCGTCGCACCGCAGGTGCTGGGCGATGTGCCCGTCGCTGGAACGCACGGTGTAGTGCCAGCTCAGGTAGTCGGGGTCCTTGACCAGCCGGGTCATGACGTCGTAGCCGGTCTCCCCGTCGTGGATGACGATGTAGTCGATTTGGCGGTGCCCGTTGTAGCGGTCGTGGTTGCCGTGGTCGCCACTCTTGAGCCGCTGGTAGGCGGCGGGGATCCAGTCGCAGGAGACGCTCTGCGGGCAGTCGGGCGTCACGGCGCCGGGCATGCGGCGCAGCCCGGTCGCGGCGGGCGGCCGTACCGGGGACAGGCCTGGCGTCGCGGGCAGGACCATCCGCTCGCCGCTGTCGGTCACACGCGTGGCGCCGGTGCGGATCGTCGCGTAGACCTCGTCGGCGAAAACGCTGGCCGCCGCGGTGCCGGCCGAGCCCGAGTAGCGCGCGACCGCGGCGTACCAGCCCGCCGGGCCCGCGTCCGGCTGCCCGCCGACGCGCCGCTGGTAGTCGGCGAGCAGCGCGGCGCCCGCCTGGACGTTGGCCGTGGGGTCGGCGCGCAGTGTGCCGGGGGCGGTCCCGGTCAGTTCCGCTGCCCTGTGCAGGGTGTCCTCCGGCGGGACCGGGGTGATGTCCGGGACCGTGATCGGGTGTGGCCTGCTCTCGTCGCCGCGGGGGTCGCCGTGGACGTGGTGGCGAGGCCCGGGCCTGACCTGGCCGTCGATCAGGTGCATGGGACCGTATCCGCCGGAGACGCTGGGCAGGCCGTTGTTTCCGTCCCACCGGGACTCCAGGTAGGAGACGGCGAGCAGCACGTTCTCCGGCACGCCGTACGCCTGGGCGGCCAGTGCGAACGCCTCCTGCAGGTGGCCTCGCCCGTCCGGCTCGTCCGCCGCCGCCTGCCGGGCGGTGGGCGGGAGCAATGCGGCGAGAGCGGCAACGATCAATATCCCTGGCAGATGGCGCATAGTGGTTCCCTTCCGACCAGATGGCTACCCAGAGTTATGAGAGATTACTGATTGTCTTATGACTGGGTGGAGGGAGATCCGTGGCAATGTTTTCTGCCCGATTTCGGGCAGAAAACTTGGTAAACCCCGTCATTGCTGCGTATGGTCCTCCTCTGTGTCGACGGCATGGCATCCCCACGAGGACCTGATCGCCCACCTGACCCGGACGAGCGCGCTCGGCCCCGGGGAGGCGGCGCGGGTCGTGGCCGACGTGCTGGCCTACTTCTCCGAGCCCGTCGAGGAGTTCGTCCAGCGGCGTCACGCCGAGCTCAAGGCCAGGGGGCTGGTCAACGATGTGATCTTCCCTCGGATCGCCGCTGAGCTGCAGTCCCGTCGTGTCGCGGCACCGGAACTCTCCCTGCGCCAGCTGCGCCGGATCGTCTACGGGTAAGGAGCGGTCAGATGTGCGGAATCGTGGCCTACGTGGGGCCGAAGGACGCGGCCCCCATCCTGCTGGAGGGCCTGCAGCGCCTTGAGTACCGCGGCTACGACTCGGCCGGCGTGGTGGTCTCCAACAGGGGGCTGAAGATGCGCAAGGTCAAGGGCAGGGTCGCGGACCTGGCGGCGGTCGTGCCCGCGCGTTTCAGGGGCACCCTGGGCATCGGGCACACCCGCTGGGCGACCCACGGCGCGCCCAGCGATGTCAACGCCCACCCGCACCTGTCGGCCGACGAGCGCATCGCCGTCGTGCACAACGGCATCATCGAGAATGCCGACGAACTGCGCGCCAAGCTGGAGGCCGACGGCGCGGTCTTCGTCTCGGAGACCGACAGCGAGGTGCTGTCCCACCTGATCGCCCGCACCGTCGAGGACGCCGACTCGCTGGCGGAGGCGGTCCGCGGCGCGCTCAAGCGGGTCGTCGGCACCTACGGCATCGCGGTGATCGACGCCCAGCGTCCCGGCGAGGTGGTCGTGGCGCGCAACGGCAGCCCGATTGTGCTGGGCATCGGCGAGAAGGAGATGTTCGCCGCCTCGGACGTGGCCGCGCTGGTGCGCTACACCCGCCAGGTGGTGCATCTGGAGGACGGCGAGCTCGCGGTGCTGAAGACCGACGGCTTCACCACCTTCGCCAGCGATGCGCGGGAGACGGCCAAGGAGCCGCTGACCGTCGACTGGGAGGCCGGGCACTACGACACCGGCGGCTACGAGCACTACCTGCTCAAGGAGATCTCCGAGCAGCCGGAGACCGTGGCCAGGACGCTACGCGGACGCCTCGACGACCGCTTTCACATCGCTCACCTGGGCGGCCTCAACATGGACGCGAGGGAGACCCGCTCCTTCCGACGGGTCAAGATCATCGGCTGTGGCTCCGCCTACTACTCCGGCCAGATCGGCGCCCAGCTCATCGAGGAGCTGGCGCGCATCCCGGCGGATGCCGAGCCGGCCAGTGAGTTCCGCTACCGCAGCCCGGTCGTCGAGCCGGACACCCTCTACGTGGCGATCAGCCAGTCGGGGGAGACCTACGACACCCTCGCCGCCGTCCAGGAGCTCAAGCGCAAGGGCGGCAGGGTTCTCGGCATCGTCAACACCGTCGGCAGCGCCATCGCCCGCGAGGTCGACGGCGGTCTCTACCTGCATGCCGGTCCCGAGGTCTCCGTGGCGAGCACGAAGGCGTTCACCTCGACCGCGGTCGCCTTCGCGCTGCTGGCGCTCCACCTCGGCCGGGTGCGTGACCTGTCTCCCGCGGACGGCCGCCGCATCTGTGAGGGGCTTCGCGCCCTGCCCGGGCAGATCAAGGAGATCCTCGCCCTCGAGCCGCAGATCAAGGAGCTCGCCCACAAGTACGCCGGCTCGCCGAGCATGATGTTCGTCGGCCGGGTCAGGGGATATCCGGTGGCCAGGGAGGGCGCGCAGAAGCTCAAGGAGATCTCCTACGTGCATGCGGAGGCCTATCCGGCCAGCGAGCTCAAGCACGGGCCGCTCGCGCTGATCGGTCCCGAGATGCCGACCGTGGCGATCGTTCCCGACGACGAGTTGCTGGACAAGAACCTCACCACACTGGGTGAGATCCGCGCGCGCGGCGGGCGGGTGCTCATGGTCGGGCATCGCGAGGCAGACCCCAGGCTGGCCGACGACTGCCTGGTCGTGCCCAGGAACGAGATCGAGCTCGACCCGATCCTGCTGTCGATCCCGCTGCAGATCTTCGCCTACCACGCCGCCGTCGCGCTTGAGCGTGACGTGGACAAGCCCCGCAACCTCGCCAAGAGCGTCACCGTGGAGTGAACGCGGTGCGTCCCTGCCGCATGACGCCCTGAATATATTGCAGAAAGTGACATATCTGTAACGTGGGGTATTGAGGGGTCTGGGGGTGTTTCCTGGATCGGCCAGTGATCGCCGGTCAGGTAGCAGCCCAATGCGGTGGTGGGACCGGTTGTGGCTTGGGCGCGCCGGTGTCTGGACTGAGGAGAGAGGGAGCGCGGCGACCGAACGACGAGGGAAGACACCGGCCAGAAAGCGCCCAAGCCCGCGACGCCGTCAGGCGTCGCAAAGAGGCAGGGGACGCTTATGCGCCGTAGGCGGTTCTTCGCGCTCGCTCTGGGGGTCATGGTCGCCGGCGGCTGTGGCGGGGCGAACGGTTCCGGCGCCGCGCCCGCCGGTCGGCTGACCATCGTCGCGCCCGCCGCCCGCGGGCGGGGATGGGACCAGGCCGCCCGCGCGCTGGCCACGATCCTGACCGAGGACGGACTGGTGGGGGCGGCCGAGGTGAGCAACCGCCCCGGCGGCGTCGACACGGCCACGCTGACCGCGTTCGGCGCCGCCGGAGGCCCGTTCACCCGCGGGGGCACGGTGCTCCTGACCGGCGTGCCGATGCTGGCGGGCGCCGAGACCGCGGACGTCGCCTCCGTGCTGGCGGCAACCACCCCGCTGGCCAGGCTGGCCGGTGATTGGGCGGTCCTGGTGGTCGCCCCCAACTCCCTGTTGCGGACCTTTGAGGACTTCGCCGCGGTGCTCCGCCGCAATCCGGCGGAGCTAACGGTCGGCGGCGGGGTGGACGGCGGCTCCGACCACGTGCTCTACGGCATGATCGGCAAATGCCTCGGGGTGGATGTCAGGCTGCTGGACTACGCGGGCTACCCCACCGACGCCGAGGCCGTCGAAGCGCTCGGCGAGGGCCGCGTGGCCGCGCTCCTCGGGTCGGCCGGCTCCCTCCTGCCGGAGATCGCCGTGGGCCGCCTGCTGCCGCTCGCGGTCTCCTCCGGTGAGCGGATCGACGGCATCGACGCGCCGACGCTGATGGAGCGAGAGGTCCGCGTCAAGTACGCCGACTGGTGCGGCGTGTTCGGTCCCCGCGGCATGAGCCCTCAGGACCGGGACGAGGTCGCCGCCCTGTGTGGCCGGATCGACGCCTCGCCCCGATGGCAGGCCGTGTGCGCCGCCAACGGCTGGAACCGGGCCTGCCTGAGCGGGGACGACTTTCGTCAGTGGCTCGTCACCGAGACCCGCCGCGCCCGGGGAGTGCTCGGCGAACTGGGACTACTGAGCTCCTTCGACACAAGTTGTTGGGGTGGTTGCGTCAGACGGCACTAGATGTAGGATCCTCCTCGTTGCTGGTTCGCCCCGAGAGGGCGAGGCAAGAGGGAACCCGGTGTGAGTCCGGGACTGCCCCGCAGCGGTGAACGGGAACGAAAACCGTCATGAGCACTGGGTGAGCCATGCCTGGGAAGCGGCGGTCGGTAGGCGTGTGATGGACGCCCGTGAGTCCGAAGACCTGCCGGTGACGTGTGGGAGAGGGGCCGAGCCCGGCTCCGGGGACGCGTCGAGCGACCTCGGGCGTGCGAGGCGAGGCGCGCTCGACCACGGAGACTGTCCAGGGCCTCGAGGGAGGGTCCGCGGAGCGAGGCGGTCCGGCGTGCCCGGAAACCGTCCGCGGACGCGCGCCCTCCGGCGGGAGCCGTACGGGGATTTATGAGCGCGAGGGGTGGACGTGACACAGACCTTGGTCGACGCCGCTGAGGAGACCGGGCACGAGCGGGCGGACCGCAGGCTGGCCATCGAGGAGGCGGCCGCCCGGGTGATCACCGATCCGGAGAACTCCAGGGTCGCCGCCCGGCTGCTGGCCGAGCTGATCGCCGACGAGGCGGCGGAGCACGGGGTCGGGACCTTCTCCGAGTCGATCGCCGCGACCCACGGGGCCGGGCTCCTCCAGGACCGGCTGGCCGACTTCGTCGCCGCCAACGCCGCCGCGCTCGACGCACTGGTCGCGCCGGACGCCGACGACCGGTTCGAGTACTTCGGGCTGCGCACCGTCTACGACCGTTACCTGCTGCGCCACCCGCGGACCCGTAAGGTCCTGGAGCGCCCGCAGCACTTCTTCCTGCGCGTGGCCTGTGGCCTGTCGGAGACGGTCGAGGAGGCCGCCGAGCTGTACGCGCTCATGACCACCCTGTCCTATCTGCCCAGCTCGCCCACCCTGTTCAACTCGGGGTCGCGCAGGCCCCAGCTGTCGTCCTGCTTCCTGCTCGACTCGCCCAGGGACGAGCTCGAGGCCATCTACGAGCGCTACGGCCAGGTGGCCCGCCTTTCCAAGTACGCGGGGGGCATCGGCATCGCGTGGACCCGGGTCCGATCGAGGGGCTCGCTGATCCGCGGCACGAACGGCCACTCCAACGGCATCGTGCCGTGGCTGCGCACGCTGGACTCCAGCGTCGCCGCGGTCAACCAGGGAGGTCGCCGCAAGGGCGCCGCCTGCGTCTACCTGGAGCCCTGGCACGCCGACATCGAGGAGTTCCTCGAGCTTCGTGACAACACCGGCGAGGAGGCTCGCCGTACGCACAACCTGAACCTGGCCAACTGGATCCCCGACGAGTTCATGCGCCGCGTCGAGGCCGACGAGACGTGGTCGCTGTTCGACCCCAAGGAGGTCCCGCACCTCACCGACCTGTACGGCGCCGCGTTCGACGAGGCCTACCGGGCGGCGGAGGCCGAGGGCCGGTTCGTCAAGCGGATCCAGGCCCGCGCCCTGTACGGCCGCATGATGCGCACGCTCGCCCAGACCGGAAACGGCTGGATGACCTTCAAGGACGCCGCGAACCGGACCTCCAACCAGACGGCCCGCCCGGAGAACGTCATCCACCTGTCGAACCTCTGCACCGAGATCCTGGAGGTCACCAGCGACGCGGAGACCGCCGTCTGCAACCTCGGCTCGATCAACCTGGCCGCCCACCTCGGCTCGGGGGAGGACGGCCAAGAGGTCGACTGGGCACGGTTGCGCCGGACCGTCCGCACCGCGGTGCGCTTCCTGGACAGAACCATCGACCTGGGCTTCTACCCGACCCCCGAGGCCCGCGCGGCCAACGAGCGATGGCGGCCCATCGGGCTGGGCGTAATGGGCATGGCGGACGTTTTCTTCGCGCTGCGGCTGCCGTTCGACTCGCCACGGGCGCTGGAGTTGTCCACCCGGATCTCCGAGGAGATCGCGCTCGCCGCTTACGCCACCTCCTCCGACCTGGCGGCCGAGCGGGGACGTCATCTTTCCTACGAGGAGACCCGCGCCGCGGGCGGCGTGCTGCACCCCGACCACTACGGGGCCGCGCGCTCCGCCGAGTGGACGGCGCTCAGGGAGCGGATCGCCGAGACCGGCCTGCGCAACTCGCTGATGATCGCGATCGCCCCGACGGCCACCATCGCCTCCATCGCGGGCTGTTACGAGTGCATCGAGCCCCAGGTGTCGAACGTCTTCAAGCGCGAGACGCTCTCGGGGGAGTTCCTACAGGTCAACCGCTACCTGGTCCGTGACCTCTCGGCCCGGGGCCTGTGGACCTCGCAGATCCGTGACGCGATCAAGCGGGCGGACGGCTCGGTCCAGGACGTTCCAGGCGTCCCCGACGACCTGAAGGCGCTCTACCGGACCGCGTGGGAGCTGCCGCAGAAGGCGCTGATCGACCTGGCCGCGGCGCGCACGCCGTACATCGACCAGTCGCAGTCGCTCAACCTCTTCATGGCGACCCCGACCATCGGCAAGCTCTCCTCGATGTACGCCTACGCGTGGAAGTCGGGCCTCAAGACCACCTACTACCTGCGCTCCCGCCCGGCCACCCGGATCGCGCAGACCACCGTGCAGGCCGTCCCCGAGCAGGCTGTCCCCGAGCAGGAGGCCGTCGCCTGCTCGCTGGAGAACCCCGAGTACTGCGACGCCTGCCAGTAGACGCGGCCGACCGGTTCCCACCCACTGGTTCCCGTCCACCGGTGCCCGCTCGCCGGGCCGGTGGACGGACCTCGCCGCGCCCGAAGGCGCCGCTCAGCGAAAGGTTTTCCCCGATGCTGCTCGACCCCGGCATGGACCTCACCTTGCGGCCCATGCGCTACCCGGACTTCTACGAACGCTACCGGGCCGCCATCCGCAACACCTGGACCGTCGAGGAGGTGGACCTCAACTCCGATCTGGCGGACCTGGCCAGGATGACCCCCGGGGAGCGCCACCTGATCAACCGCCTCGTCGCGTTCTTCGCGACCGGCGACTCGATCGTGGCCAACAATCTGGTGCTCAACCTCTACCAGCATGTCAACGCCCCCGAGGCGCGTCTCTACCTCAGCAGGCAGCTGTTCGAGGAGGCCGTGCACGTCCAGTTCTACCTCACCCTGCTGGACACCTACCTGCCCGACCACGAGGAGCGGGTCAAGGCCTTCGCCGCGGTCGAGCACATCCCCTCGATCAGGGACAAGGCCGAGTTCTGCTTCCGGTGGATCGACTCACTCGGCGGGCTCACCCGGCTCGAGTCGCAGGAGGACCGGCGGGCGTTCCTGCTCAACCTGATCTGCTTCGCCGCGTGCATCGAGGGCCTGTTCTTCTACGGCGCCTTCGCCTACGTCTACTGGTTCCGCTCGCGGGGCCTGCTCGGCGGCCTGGCCACCGGGACCAACTGGGTGTTCCGCGACGAGTCCATGCACATGGAGTTCGCCTTCGGCGTGGTGGACACCGTGCGGGCGGAGGAGCCCGAGCTCTTCGACGACAAGCTTGGCGCCCAGGTCACCCAGATGATCGAGGAGGCGGTCGAGGCGGAGCTCGCGTTCGCGGCGGACCTGTGCGGCGACGGCCTGTCCGGGATGAGCGTCGGGCAGATGAGGCAGTACCTTGAGTATGTGGCCGACCAGCGGCTGGTCCGCCTTCAGCTGCCCGTCCGATACGGCACCGCCAACCCGTTCGCGTTCATGGAACTGCAGGACGTCCAGGAACTGGCCAACTTCTTCGAACGGAGGGTTTCGGCCTATCAGATAGCCGTCGAGGGAAACGTCTCTTTCGACGAGTCCTTCTGAATAGGCGGCGAGCACGGGGGCATCCAGTCCGGAAACCGACGACCAGGGAGAGAAGCCGTCAGTGTCCAGATGGATCATCTTGCTCGCCTCGATGCTGGCCGCCGCCGCCTGCGTGGAGATGGTGCGGCGGGCGTTGCGCTGGAGGTTGATCGGCGAGAAGTGGGTTCTCGCCGCTCCGCTTGTGCGCCGCTGCACCTGGCCCGCGTTCGCGTTGGCGGTCGTGGCGGCCGCCAACGTGGTCTACCAGCCGGGCATGGCCGAGGGATCGGTCGACGACGCGATCGAGCGGACGATCAGCCTGTTCATGATCGCCTGTGTCACCTGGCTGGTGATCCAGGCCGCGTACGCGGTCACCGACGTGGTCCTCGACCGGTTGGTCACCGTCGAGGGCGAACGCAACCGCCGGGCCAGGCGGATCCGAACCCAGATCACCCTGGTCCGCAGGGTCGCCTCCGCGGTGATCATCATGCTGGCGCTCGGCGCCATGCTGTTCACCTTCCCGGAGGTGCGCGCGCTCGGCGCCGGGCTGCTCGCCTCGGCGGGCATCGCGGGCGTCGTCGTCGGCATCGCCGCCCAGTCGATGCTGGGCAACCTGCTGGCCGGGCTGCAGCTGGTCTTCAGCGACGCGCTCAGGCTGGACGACGTCGTGGTCGTGCAGGGGGAGTGGGGCCGGATCGAGGAGCTGAGCCTCACCTACGTGGTGCTGCGCCTGTGGGACGAGCGCAGGCTGGTCCTCCCGGTCTCCTACTTCACCACCAATCCGTTCGAGAACTGGACCAGGCACACCAGCCGGGTGATCGGCGCGGTGATGTTCCGGATCGACTGGACCATCCCGGTCGACGAGCTGCGCACCGAGCTTTACCGGGTCCTGCGCGAGCACCCGCTGTGGGACCAGAAGGACTGGACCCTCCAGGTCACCGACACCCTCCCGAACGGCCTGCTCGAGCTGCGCGCGCTGATGAGCGCCGCCGACTCCCCCAGTGCCTTCGACCTCAAGTGCGACATGCGCGAGCACCTGGTGAAGTTCGTCAGGGAGAAGTATCCCGAGTCGCTGCCCAGGCTCAGGGTGGACACCACCTGACGCGACGGCTAGGAGGAGGGGCCGGGGCGCAGCACCCTGGCGGCGCCCGCGATCAGGGCGGTCGCCAGGATCCAGCCGGAGGCGACCAGGGCCCAGGCCAGCCACTGGGTCCAGCCGACCGGCTCCCACGCCCCCCGCTGCTCGAAGACGCTCACCGGAGCGAGCAGATCCAGTGTGTAGACGAACGGCTGGAAGACCCTGACCTCGTCCGGGTCGATCTGCGTCGGAGGCACGACGCTGAAGACCGCGGTGCCCGCGGTCAGCAGCACCGCGACCCACAGGCCGGCCAGCCAGGGACGGTAGCCGTACCCCACAACGAGGTCGAGCAGCCTGCCCCAGATCCTGCCGGTCGGCTTGAGCGTGTGGCGGCGCTGGCGCTGCTTGGCCAGCAGCACCCGCCTGGCGTCCTGCTCGTGGCCGATCCTGCGAAACCACGCGGCCAGCTGCTCGTATGGCTGAGGGCGGTAGCCGTACGGGTCTTTGGCCACCCATAAGAGACGGTCGGCGACCGTCCAGTCGGAACCGCGCAGCGCCTCGTAGACCAGTCCGTTGAGATGGACCCCGTCCGGGTAGTCCGCGGGGCTGTCGAACAGGAGGCCGATGCGGGAGTAGGCGAGGTTGACCTCCCCTTCGATGGAGGCGGGCCGCAGGATCAGCTCGTCCATCTGGGCGTGGCTCAGATGGAGCGCCCGGCCAGGGGCCTCCAGCGTCGCCCCGTCGAAGGACAGGATGCCGTTGACGTGCGAGTTGCGCATCCTGACCGTGCCCTTCGCATGGAACCCGGCGCTGAACTCCGCCGCCCCGGATTCCATGAAGTCCGCCTGCACGGCATAGGGGCCCGTCCCGACGATGACCGACCTCTGCAGGTAGAGGCCACCGTGGAACTTCGCGCCGATGATTCGCAGGCCGCCGCTGACCCGCATGTCCCGCATGAACGCCCCGCCCTCGACGCTCAGGCCGCCCGCCCACAGCGCCCAGTGGCTCTGGCCGAGCCCCCGGTCCCGCATCTCCGCCTCGGAGAGGGTTCTGCGCACATCTTGCAGCACGCTCTCCGACGCCCTTGACGGTTCCGCGGGAGCGTTCAGCCGTGCTCCGGCAAGCCGGAACTGTCCTTTGACCTGGGCATTGTCCAGCCGGATCCCGCTGTGGACGGTGGAGCCGTCGAATTCGAGCAGGCCGTTCACCGTGCACCTGGCCGCCCTGACCCGCTCTATCTCGCACCCTCGGAAACGCACGCCCGCGGTGGTCGCGTCGGTGAGGGAGACGCCCCCGGGGAGGTAGCAGTTGAGCATGTGCAGCTTGCCGGTCAGCGTGGCGTCGGACACGTCCAGCACGCCCGTCACATGGGCGCCCGCCAGCCGCAGCCCGGCGGTCTTGCCAGGCTCCGCCTCCCGCGCGCCGAGCAGCAGCGCCGCCACGACCTCCGCCCTGACCGTCCGTTCCGGCCCCCACCCGGCCCCGTTCACCGGGTCGTCGGCGTCGCCGTCCCCGGACCGCAGATCGACCCAGGCGCCTGAGGGGTAGGCGTCCCAGACCCGTCGTTCCGCGGGGCTCAGCCGCTGGAAGGGCCGCGCTGGAGGCCTCCCTTCTGAGTCCGTGGTGCGGCGTGGGCGAATGGTGCTGAACATTCGGCCTCTCATCTTTTGGGGGATGCGCTGATTCGGCGAGAGGAACGTCCAAGGAGAATCTATCCCGTGCAGATCTTCGATGGTTTCGAGCTGTCGGTCGACGACCATGTCGCCACGTTGCGGATCGACCGCCCCGCCAAGCGCAACGCGATGAGCGTGGCCATGTGGCGGACACTGCCCGAACTCGTCGCGTCGCTGGCCGCCGATCCCGCCGTGCGGGTCCTCGTCCTCACGGGCGCGGGCGGCACCTTCTGCTCGGGGGCGGACATCTCCGAGATTGCCGGACTGTCCGAGGCGGGGGACGACACGGGCCTGACCGTCGTCGCGGAACGGGCGCTCGCGGAGTTCCCCAAGCCGACGATCGCGATGATCGAGGGATTCTGCGTTGGCGGCGGCTGCCAGCTCGCCCTCGCCTGCGACCTCCGTCTCGCCGCGGAGGGCGCCCGCTTCGGCGTCACCCCCGCCAAGCTCGGCGTCGTTTATCCCTTGAGCTCGACCCGCCGCCTCGTCGACATCGTCGGCCCCTCGACCGCCAAACTCCTGCTCTACTCGGCCGACCTCGTCGACGCCGCCACCGCGCTGCGCACCGGCCTGGTCGACGAGGTCCACGCGCCGCAGGCGCTGCCGGAGCGCGTGTACGGCCTGGCACGCACCTTCACCGAACGTTCCCAGCTCACCTTGGCCGCGACGAAGGAGGTCATCGACGGCCACGCCGACGAGGCGCGCTTCCGCCAGTGGCAGAAGGAGTCACGCGAGGAGAGCGCCGAGGGCGTCGCCGCTTTTCTCGAGAGACGGCCCGCGCGTTTCCCGTGGACCTGGTGACTCCTCCCAGCGCCGGTGTCCGCCTCTCGGGGACGCCTGGGTGGGTCACGCCGGGGACATGACCTCGTAGAGGTTGTGGTTCTCGTCGACGAAGAACAGCCCGCGAGGGCAGAGCGGGTGGTCGATGCGGCCGTTGTCCGGGGTCGTGGGGCCGTTGCCGTACGGCACGGCGTACTCCCGCAGGCGGGCGAGGATCCGGTCGAAGGTCGCCGGGTCCACGTCGAATGCCAGGTGGAGACCCTGGGGATCGTCGACGGTCATGTAGTCGAGAGTGAGGGAGTCGTTGACCCGCACCGGGATGAAGTGACCGCGGGCGCCCGCAGGCGGCAGGCACTCCAGGCCCATGATGTCGGCGAAGAACCGGGCGGCCCTTCCGTTGTCGGTGGCGGGGACAATGGTGTGGTTCAGCGTGATGGTCATGACGGGCCTCTCATTTCAGGACACCGTGGACGAACACGTCCACGATTTCGGCGGTGCTCAGCTCGGGGTCACCCGCCGGACGGCGGGCACTTGAGAACATCAGGTTGAGGAAGAGCGTCGCCAGACGCTCGGGGGACAGGCGCAGGGAGTCGCTCTCCGGCTCGAACAGCTCGGCCAGCGCCTCGCGGGTCTGCCTGAACGAGGCGGCGCGACCGGAGGCGGGGGAGTCCTCCTGGGCGGGCGCACCGTCCGCGGGGGAGGAAGGCCCGTCCTGCGGGTCCTGGGGCCGATTGTCCCTGGCGGGCCCGGGGGGCTGCGGCGTGCCAGGTCTGGGTCCGGGAGCGGGGCGCTCGTGGGAGCGGTGTCCCGACCCGTGCAGGGCACCCAGGACGGTGCCGATCCGCTCCATGTGCGCCCGCATGACGTCGGCCGCCTCGGTCAGCCGGGCGATCAGCGGCTGGTCGAGGGGGACGGCGGCGAGCTGTTCCAGCACGTGGTCGGGGCGGAGCGCCTCGACCACGCAGGCGTCGAGCAGTTCGTCCTTGTCGGTGAACGCTCGGAAGATCGTGGCCTCGCCGATGCCGGCGGCTCTGGCGATCTGCGCGGTGGTGACGGCGGTGCCGTGCTCGGCGACGAGCGGGAGGGCGGCCAGGACGATCATCTGTCGCCGTTGCTCGATGTTCATTCCCGGCGCGCGCCGCCGGGGAGGTTTGAGATTCATGGCTTCATAGTGCGGAGTGAGTATTCACTCCGTCAATCGGTTTTCGGTTGGCCACGGCGGCGGCCAACCGGGCCCTGGGGGCGATGGCCGTGAGGAAAGCGATGTTTGCCCAGCTCATCCTGCTTGTGGGTGCTATCGGACACCGAAGAAGATTCTCCGTCCCCACTTCGGAGAGAACATCACGCGACGCCCCGCGAGAGGCCAAGCTATGTCCCTGTGAGGACCCGCGCCCCGAGTTCCCGTCCTCGCCGGCGTGCCTCGGTTACGCTGAATTTCGACGTCCGGAGGACGACCCCCCATGTTCACCACGGAGGAGCGGGTAACCCGCTTGGAGGAAGATTTCATGGTGCTCAGCGCCAGATGCGGACAGCAGGCCTCCGCGCGCGCGTACGAGGCGCTGACGCCCGTTTACGCGCAGCTCGACGTGCTGACCGACCGGGTCGACCAGATGGCGGGCCAGCTCAAGCAGGTCGAGCAGCGGACCGAGCAGATCGACGCCAAGGTCGATCTGCTCCGTGACGAGATGCGCGAGCGGTTCGAGGGCGTCGAGAAGCGGTTCGCCGCGATCGACCGGCGGTTCGAGCGGCTGGAGCGGCGGATGGACGACATGGCCAAGTCCAATGCCGTCATGTTCCAGGCCATCCTCGACAAGCTCTCGGAGAGGGCCTCGGAGAACTAGGGCGTTCCCGGGGCCGCTCGTCGGTATCGGCGTCGGCGTCGGCCCGGTACGGTCCGCGTCACCGCGAGCCGTACCGGCGCCCAGGAGCACCGGCACCGGTGAGGCCGTGGGCACGGCCTCACCGGAAGAGCACGGCCTCGCCGGAAGACCGCGCGGTGGGCGGGGCCGATTTCCTAGCGCTCGACGATCTCGTTCTTGCCGATGACCACGATGCCGTTCCGGGTCACCGCGAAGCGGCTGCGGTCGTACTCGAGGTCGAAGCCGATCCGGGCGCCGTCCGGGATGACCACGTTCTTGTCGACGATGGCCCGGCGGACGACGGCCCCCCGGCCGACCTTCACGTTGCCCATCAGCACCGAGTCCTCGACCCTGGAGTGGGAGTGCAGCACCACGCCGGGAGAGAGGATCGAGCGCTCCGCCAGGCCGCCGGAGACGATCACACCGGCGGAGACGAGCGAGTCGACGGCCCGGCCGACCCGGTCACCGTCGTTGTGCACGAACTTGGCCGGGGGCAGCGGGTCGTGACCGGTGTAGATCGGCCACTGGCTGTTGTAGAGGTTGAAGACCGGGTGCGCCGAGATGAGGTCCATGTGGGCCTCGTAGTAGGCGTCGAGGGTCCCGACGTCCCGCCAGTAGCCCCTGTCCCGCTCGGTCGATCCGGGCACGACGTTGTCGGCGAAGTCGTAGACCTCGGCGGTGCCCGACTTCACCATCATCGGGATGATGTTTCCCCCCAGGTCGTGCTTGCTGGTGGGGTCGAGCGCGTCCTCCCGCAACGCGTCGAGCATCGCCTGCGTCCTGAAGACGTAGTTGCCCATCGACGCGTACACCTGGTCGGGCGCGTCGGCCAGCCCGACGGCGTCCTTGGGCTTCTCGCGGAACGCGACGATCCGCCGCCCCGCCGGGTCCGTCTCGATCACGCCGAACTGGTCGGCCAGTGATATCGGCTGCCTGATCGCGGCGACCGTCACGTCGGTGCCGGAGTCGACGTGCTGCGCCACCATCTGCCGGGGATCCATCCGGTAGATGTGGTCGGCCCCGAACACGATGACGTGCTCGGGCATCTCGTCGTAGATCAGGTTCAGGTTCTGGAACAGCGCGTCGGCGGAACCGGAGAACCAGTGCGGCCCGAGCCGTTGCTGTGCGGGGACGGGAGTGACGTAGTTGCCCAGCATGGACGAAAGGCGCCAGGTCTGGGAGATGTGCCGGTCGAGGCTGTGGCTCTTGTACTGCGTCAGCACGACGATCTGCAGGTAGTGACCGTTCGCCAGGTTCGACAGCACGAAGTCGACGAGCCGGTATATCCCCCCGAAAGGTACTGCGGGCTTGGCCCGGTCAGCCGTCAGTGGCATCAGCCGCTTGCCTTCACCACCGGCGAGCACGATCGCGAGGACTCTCATAACCAGGACCTTAACCTGACGCACAGGGATGAAACACTAGGGTGATCGTATGCGTGTTGATCTGCTGAGTCGTGAGTATCCACCAGAGGTGTACGGCGGGGCGGGGGTCCATGTCGAGTACCTCGCCCGGGAGCTGCGCCGGCTTGCGGACGTTCGGGTCCGCTGTTTCGGACCGCCGCGTCCCCAGGAGGGGGTGGCGGCCTACCGGGTTCCCGGCGGCCTTGAGGCGGCCAACGCCGCGCTCCAGGTGCTCGGCGTCGATCTGGAGATGGCGGCGGGCTGCGAGGGCGCGGATCTGGTGCACAGCCACACGTGGTACGCCAACTTCGCCGGTCACGTCGCCAAGATGCTGTACGGCACGCCGCACGTGGTCACGACCCACAGCCTGGAGCCACTGCGCCCGTGGAAGGCGGAGCAGCTGGGCGGTGGTTACACGCTGTCGTCGTGGGCCGAGCGCGGCGCGCTGGCGTCCGCCGACGCGATCATCGCCGTCTCCGAGGGGATGCGCCGTGACGTGCTCGCCTGTTATCCGGAGATACCGGAGGAGAAGGTCTCCGTCATCCACAACGGGATCGACACCGGCGAGTACGCCCCGGATCGGGACACCGGCGTCCTGGCCAGGCACGGGATCGACCCGGGCAGGCCGTACGTCGTGTTCGTCGGCCGGATCACCCGGCAGAAGGGCCTGGTCCACCTGCTCCACGCGGCCAGGGCCTTCGACCCCGGCGCCCAGCTCGTGCTCTGCGCGGGCGCGCCCGACACCCCGGAGATCGCCGCGGAGGTCACCGGGCTGGTGCGGGGCCTCGAACGGGAACGGGAGGGCGTCGTCTGGATCTCGGAGATGCTCCCGCGCCCCGAGGTGATCCAGATCCTCACCCACGCCACGGTGTTCGTCTGTCCCTCGATCTACGAGCCGATGGGCATCGTCAACCTGGAGGCCATGGCCTGCGAGACCGCCGTCGTCGCCACCGCGACCGGCGGCATCCCCGAGGTGGTCGCCGACGGCTCGACCGGCCTGCTGGTCCCGATCGCGCAGTCCGCGGCCGACGGCACTCCCGACGATCCGGAACGGTTCGCCGCCGATCTGGCCGAACGGGTCAACCGGCTGCTGGCCGACCCCGTGCTGGCCGCCGAGATGGGCGTCGCCGGGCGGACCAGGGCCGTCGAGCACTTCTCCTGGGCCAGGATCGCCGAGCGGACGATGGACCTGTACCGCTCTGTCGGCCGCTCCTGACCAGCCGCGTCGCCCGCTCGTTCAGGGCGGGGAGGACGCCGGCAGGGGATGGCTGCGGGAGCCGGTGAGACTGGCGAAGATCGGCCGGCGGGTCCTGTCCTGCCCGCCGCCGGCCCCTCCCCGCCTGACCAAGCCCCACCAGACAGCAGGTACTGATCTCGCTGCCGAAAAATCCGTTGGCACATCCGTACCTTTGCCCGGAAACCTACGTGTCGCCACAGAAGTGACGGCCGTTCGCCCTCCCCGGTCCGTTGGCGCGGCCCATGAGGTCCGGCCCATCAGGTCCGCCTGATCAGGCGGATACAGGCTGCTGAGAGGGGCGAGGGGGAGTCCTGGAGCCTCTTTTGCCCTCCGTTTTCCGGGAGTGCGACCGGCGTCCATTCGGTGAGACTATGGAGATCTGTTGGGTGCGAACGAAGCCGGGCCTGTGTCAGCTTTGGGCCAGCTCAGCCTGTCCGATCCGAGCTGGCGGCCTGCGGCAACGCCTCAGGCGTCCCGGACGCCACTCCTCGGCCCCGACCCCGCCGCGCCGCTCGGGTGCCCCGCCAGGTCCTCGGTCAGGTCTATCCCCCAGAGCAAGGAGACCGCTGTGGACGATGAGAACTACCCCGTCGAAGACGTCGACGATGAGAATGAGACCAGGGGCATCAGCCGTAAGACCCTGCTGAAGGCCGCGATCATAG